>JBJHDE010000100.1:0-471 GCA_050486385.1 Planctomycetales bacterium
TCGCCGGAGTCGTCGTCGTCGGGAACCAAATCGGGGTCGACCTCGAAGACCGGCGCCAGTTCGTCGTCGTCGACAATCTCGCCATCGAAGTCGGCGTCGGGATTTTCGAGCAGATCGTCGTCGAAATCGTCTTCGTCGTCTTCGGCATCGTCCTGATAGTCGAAGTCATAGTCGAAATCGTCGTCGAAGTCGTCGTCTTCCTCTTCCCGGGCGCGTGGGCTCCACTCCGCCGGCAGCATCCCCGAGGGCAGGCACCACGGCGCAAGGTCGTTCCAGCAGGAGCAGATCGTCATTGTTGAGGTTGTCGCCGCACGTAGGTGGGTCTGGGCCGAGCCGCCAACCGCATTCCCACCCCTTCCCAGGGACTGCGAGCCAAGCCTCAGGTCCCTGGTGGCACTGGACACCTGGGGACCTGCATTCCTGACGGGTGGAAACCAGCAGAGTTTCGCCGACTCGCGGCGGCTGTCAAGA
>JBJHDE010000100.1:481-2632 GCA_050486385.1 Planctomycetales bacterium
GTCAAGAAGGCCCCTGCGCTCGCGGCTTGGTTCGGCGGGGGAATCCGTCGGCCGGGGTTCTGGTCGGGTGCGGTCGGCTTTGCTAGTCTCAGAAGTCGGCGGTTGGCCCCGGGGCCAATGTTCCTGCTCCCTAAACCGATTCCATTTGACCCATGACCCCCGCCCGCGAACATAGCGAGTTTCCGACCATGGATCGGGCGGTCGTGGCCCTCAGCCTCGACCGTTCCGACGCCAACCTGCTGCCCATGGCGGCGAGCCTGTGTCGGGCGCTCAAAATCGAAGAGATCCGTCTGGCCTGGGTTTGGAACCGCGGTCAATTGCCCGAAGAGTTGGCTGCCTCGCTGGGGCCCCGCCCCACCGACGAACAGGTGGCCGAGGCCCTGCTGAAAGAAGCCTCAAGTGTGAATTGGGGGCCGCAAGCCAAGCTGGAAACCGACGTCGAGCCGGGAGCCCGTCCCATCGATGCCCTGCGGCTGGCGGCCGATCGCGATGCCGATTTGCTGTGCATTGGCTCGATGGCCCCTGAGGGCACGCCGTTGTCGACCCGCGAGCAGCGGATGGTGTCCAGCAGTCCTTGCACGGTGCTCAGCGTGCCGAACCGCACCAGCGAGGCGGTTCGGCGAATCCTGCTGCCCACGGATTTCTCGAACCCTGCCGAACAGGCCCTGCGTGGGGCATTGCACCTGGCCGAGGCCTGCGGGGGATCGCGGGTCACGGCCCTGCACGTCGATGATGTGCCGACGGGATTTGACAAGTCGGGGATGACCTTCGACGAGTTTGCCGATCACCTCCGCGAGATCGCGCAGAACCGATGGAGCGAGGTCTTGCAGCGTGTGCCGCAGGCCAAGCATGTGACAATCCGCTATGAGCTGATTCCACACGACGATCGTTCCCATGAGATCAGCCACGTGATCAGCGACGTCGCCAACGAGATCGACGCCGATCTGACCATCGTGGGAGGATACGGTTGGACAGGACTGGCCCGGATGTTTGTGGGTAGCGTCGTTCAAGGGCTGTTGGCCCGCACAACGCGCCCCGTCCTGTGCGTGAAGAACAAGGGCGAGAGCCGCGGCCTGCTGGACTTCTTGTTCAGCGGCTGAGCGGATCGCCGGTCACCGAATCGCATGCCATGGCCAGTAGCCCCGAGTCGGCACACTTCGTTGCGCGATGGGTCTTCCCCATCGACGAGCCACCGCTCGCAGGCGGATGCGTCTCGGTGCGCGGCCAGACCATTGCCGCCGTCGGCCCCCAGGCCCCCAGCGGGCGGCCCCGCGATCTGGGCAACGTGGCCATTGTGCCCGGGCTGATCAATGCCCACTGCCACCTGGAGTTCAGCCACCTCGACGAACCGGTCGCCCCCGACCGCGGCTTTGCCGAGTGGGTCCGCTCGGTGGTCGAGGTCCGCCGCGAATCGGCTCCGCAGGCGGCCGCCTCGGTCAGCCGAGGTCTGGCCGAGAGCCTGGCCGGCGGCGTGGCCTATCTGGGCGAAATCGCCCAAGAGGCCTGGTCACCCGAGCCCTTTGCCAATAGCCCGCTCACGGCTACGGTGTTTCTGGAAATCCTGGGCCTCACGCCCGGCGTGCATTCCGCCAAGTTGGAACTGGCCGAAAAACACCTCCGCCGCCGCAAGTACCGCGACCACTGGTATCCGGGCCTCAGCCCGCATGCCCCGTACTCGGTGCATCCCGATTTGCTGGAGGGCCTGATCGATCTGGCCGTCCGCTACGAGGTGCCCCTGGCCATGCACCTGGCCGAAAGCCCCGAAGAACTCGAGCTGCTGACCAGCGGGCGTGGGCCGTTCCGCAGCCTGCTGGAAGACGTCGGCATCTGGCAAGGCAGTGTGTTTGCCAAACCCCAGCGACCGCTCAACTACCTGGAACGCCTGGCCCGGGCCCCGCGAAGCTTGGTGATTCACGGCAACTTCTTGGACGGTCCCGAGATCGACTTCCTGGCCGAACGCCGCGACACGATGAGCGTGGTCTATTGTCCCCGCACACACCAGTTCTTTGACCACGCCGATCACCCCTTGCCCGACCTGCTGGCCGCGCGCCCCAAACACGCCCCATCCCACCTGCCCCACCCATCACAAATCCCCTCCCCAACACCACGCCACCCCCCTTACTACCGGGAGCAGTTTATTCTGAACATGCC
>JBJHDE010000100.1:2642-7150 GCA_050486385.1 Planctomycetales bacterium
TGCCCGACCTGCTGGCCGCGGGCGCCAATGTGGCCGTGGGGACCGACAGCCGCGCTTCAAGCCCCAACCTGTGCCTGCTCAGCGATTTGCAGCAGGTCGCCCGCAGCTTTCCGCAATTGGCCGGGGCCAGCATTCTGCGTTTGGGCACGCTCTCGGCCGCCCAGGCCCTGGGGCACCAGGCCCGCCTGGGCAGCATTGCCCCCGGCAAGCAAGCCACGCTGACGGTCCTGAGCCTGCCCTCCTACGACGCCCGGGACCCCTACGAACTGCTGTGGGACTCGAATTGCCAGGTCGTGGGCGTCATGATCGATGGCGAATGGGTCCTGGGTCCCAACATCGACTGAACCGGTCGCCAAGGCTGGCCCTGGGCCAACCGACTTTCCCGACGTTCGCCGCCGGCGGGTGCTGGCCGCGCGTCGAGCCACACTTTCCACTCCGCGAGGTGCCGCATGCAACGCCGCAAGATTCTGGTCCTGGTCGGCGACTTTGTCGAAGACTACGAGATCATGATCCCCTTCCAAACGATGCAATTGTTTGGCCACACCGTCGATGTGGTCTGCCCCGGCAAACAGGCCGGCGAGACGGTGATCACCGCCGTACACGATTTCGACGGCTACCAGACTTACAGCGAGAAGCCCGGTCACCTGTTCCGTTTAACGGCCAACTTCGACCAGGTCGATCCGGCCAGTTACGACGGGCTGATGGTCCCCGGTGGCCGCTCGCCCGAGTATCTGCGGACCAATCCGCGCGTCGTCGAAATTGTGCGGGCGTTTCATTCCGCCAAAAAACCGCTGGCCGCCATCTGCCACGGACCGCAATTGTTGGCCGCCGCCGGGGTGTTTGCCGGCAAGCGGGCCACCGCCTATCCGGCCTGCGCCTGGGAAATCACTAGCGGCGACGGCACTTGGGTCGATGCGGGCGAAGGTTTTGACCACGTCGAGGTCGACGGCCACCTCGTCACCGCCCCCGCCTGGCCCGCCTCCGCCGCCTGGACCGCCGCCTTCCTCAAGCTCATGGACGGCTTTCCCGAGTGAACGGTCCTTCGGACACTTCCGTTTCGATTTGTGCGGCGTGGTGGCATAAAAAGTGCGTTGCACCAACTCGGCTCCTTCTAAATAGCAAGGGGCAACGTGATGTCTGGCTAAGTTGGCGATCTCAGTCGTGGGGCGAGGGAGGCGCAGCGAATGGCGGACGTGGATCTGCAAGCAGCGTTCGACCGCGAATTCCGCGGGCACATCGAGCGGTTTCGGGAGCCGGTCGTCGCCGTACTCGGCGAACTGGTCGCCACCGCGCTGCCAAGGGGTAATGCCGACCCGGACGAAGTCGAGTTCGCGGTCCTTTCGTTCGAGATGCAGGCCGACTGGCGGTACTTCCCGGTCCGCGCGTTCGCCATGGACCGCGAGTGCATCAACGAGGCAGATGGCATCGGCCCGCCCTTCCAGGCCCAAATCCTTCCCACGTCGGCCGGGCCGCTGGTCCCCGCCGGTGCGATCGACCAGGACGAGTACGAGGCGGCCGGGGTGCGAACTTTCGAGAGCGGAGCGCGCGTGCTGGCCGAGTGGTTCGGGGAGTGCTGGCACGCGGCCGGCGGGGCGGCGTTCTCTCTGCCCACATACATCAACCTGCACGACAGCTCGTGGTACTTCGACCTACACGCCCGTCGGTGGGTCAAGCATACCGAGATCGGAAGGTAGCCAGACGTCGAACCAAGCGTTGCACCCGACGGTGGGGGCAGGTAGGCTTCTGGAGTTCGTGGCTTCCCGTGCCCGGCTGAGGTGAGTCGTTATCCGCTAAAACACTGGGCATGCTTGTCCACACCCCTGGCGGATGGTCTCACGCCTCCGCCCCGGGAATGTTCGCCGGAAACGGGCTATCACCCAGAGAAAAGGGCGACAGGCATTCAGCCAGCGATCAATAGTCGAGTTACGAACAAGGCGCCTGGCGGTCGAGGCAGACGGATTCGCGTCCTACAGGCGTTTTGCAAGATCGCCCTATCACCAAGTTATCGAGCTACGGTTGAGACCAATGGGATGCCACTGCCGATGGTTTTTTGTCGCTGTGTACCTGGTGTTTGCGCCTGGTTGCACAAAGGAACCCGCACCGCAAGCACCACCCGATCCCGTGAATTCGGCTCCGACCGATTCCGCGATCAACAACTCGCCGCAATCGGATGTTCGTCCACCAGCCGACAAATCGCTGCCGCTTGAAAAGTACATTGAAGCAGGTTTGCCAGCTCATGACCGCAACTGGTCTGGCGGCGACATGACACGAGCAGCGACGATCCTCATGGCTATAGCACAGACGGACATGGGCCATCTGCCCAGATACCGAAGTCAACTCTCCGGAGCCGCGTTTGAACGGCTTACCGCGAATGAGAACCTCGACATGTATCGAGACCGCAGGCTGCCGTTGGAGCAACGCCTTCCCGATGCGTTGAGCTTCATGCAATCAGGCAATCAGATTTTGAGCCTTTATTTGGCTGCTTTTGGTCAGCAGGCCGTCGGCGACAGCGAACTGGTCGAACTAGCAGGCGCCCAACTGCGGTTATCGGTCGTGATGATCGCATTGGTCAACGAATTTCTTCCAACGCTTGACAAGGACGATCCGACTTATCCCGTGCGTATGAACGGACTCAGGCAAATGAAAGGTGGCCTGGCTACCATTGTCGCAGGTAGTCTGCAAACATTGACCGAATCGCACGCGTACCGGACCTCAGAACTCAAGCGGTTGGTTGGATACATGCAAAGAACATTTCCTGACATACTCCCCGAACTGCCCGAAGGCAGCCGAACTGAGTTTGTAGTTCGCTTGCGTTCATTTTCAGATGATCCGCGAATGCAACATCTCAATCCTGAACTCGATCAACTGCTTGCCGCCGTTGAGAAGTCGGTCCAACCCGATCAAGCTCCATAACAACACATCGCACGCCGGGCCGCGGAGTGCTTGAGAAGTGGCGGAATTGTCCCCAGCGCCCGCTATCAGCCCAACACCACCTACGAAAGAAACGCTTCTTTCACGCCGAGGGCGATGGTGATGGCGAGGGCGAGCATGATGGTCACGCCGCCGGTGATGATCAGGGCTTGCAGGGTCAGCGGCAGGGGGAAGGCGTCGTCGCCCAGCAGCATCAGGGGCTCGGCGTCGGGGGGCGTCAGCCGGGTCTGACTGGCCGAGGTCACGGCACTGTGAGAAGAACTGGTGCCCGTTGCCGAGGCCGAAGTCGCGGCGCTGGTGGTTCCGGGCGATGCGGGCAAGGCCCCGGCGTGGGCCACCAAGGGCGATTCGGCATCGACCCAGGCGGCACACAAAGAAATGACATCGGCCGCCGACTGCGGGCGTTTCTCTGGATCCTTGGCCATCAAAAAACTGATCAGCTTGCAAAAGTCGCCGCTGATGGCCGGACTGAATCGCCGCGGATCGATGGGTTCTTGGGTGCGGTGGGCCTGCCACTTCTCTTTGTGCGTGCCCCCGGGAAACGGCACCTTGCCGGTGACCGCGTAATATAACGTGCAGCCCAGACTGTACAAATCGCTCTGCACATTGGCAAACCCAGGTCGGCTGACCTGCTCGGGCGCAATGTAATCGGCCGTGCCCACGATTTTGTTCTTGCGGTTGTCGTCGATCCGGCCTTCCACAAAAAAGCCCGCCAGCCCGAGGTCGCTGACCTTCGCCCGACCATCTGGCATGACCAGCACGTTGCCGGGTTTGATATCGCGGTGAATCAGGCTCCGCCGGTGGGCGTAATCCAGACCGCGGGCCACCTGCATGACGATCGACGCCGCGGCGCTCATCGAAAGCGGGCCCTCGCGGCGGACCAGCTTGCGGAGATCGGCCCCCGGGACGTACTCGGTCACCAAGAACCAAACCTGCTTGTCGTGGCCAGCATCGTGCGCCCGCACCAGGTTTTCGTGGTCGAGTTGGGCTTGCGTGCGGACCTCGCGGAGGAAGTGCTCGATGGCCTCGGGCGTGCTCTTGTGACGGGGCAGCACCTTAATGGCCACCTCGCGGCCCATGATGGTGTGTTCGGCCTTGAACACCTGCCCCATGCCGCCGTAGCCCAGGGAATCGGTCAGGAAATACGGGCCCAGGTGAAAATCGCTGCGGCCGGCCAAAAGCTGATCGGCCTGCCAACGGTTCAACCGGCCCATGAACACCAATTGGCCGGCCAGCGTTTCGTCACTGGCCAACGTCGAGGCCGACTCGCCGTTGGTGCTGCGAAGCTCCAGCAGCCGACGGGCCTCGTCCAAGTCCTCGGTCGTGACCAATCCGCAATTCAGCGCGCTGGTCGCGAAGTTCGGTTTGGGCTTGCTGACCTCACTCACGACGGGCTGTCCCCAAACGCCGGTTCGATGGACCTACCAAGTGGATTCCGCGGCAAAAGCCAGCGAACGTGGCTTGCCGGGCACCGCTCCAGAATGCCAATCCCCTCAGGCTGGCGCGATCGGGGCTGGCTCGGTTTCCCCAAGCCCACCGCGAACACGCCGATTGTAAACACCACACGCCCGGCGGGC
>JBJHDE010000100.1:7160-7530 GCA_050486385.1 Planctomycetales bacterium
GCACATGGGTCGTGGAACTCATGGGCTGGCTGTCGATGGGGCCGAGGAACTGCCTTCGTTCATTTCGCGGGCGTGGTAGCTCGACCGCACGAAGGGTCCGCTGGCGACTTCCTTAAAGCCCAACGCCCGAGCCATCTGGCCCAGCTCGTCAAACACCTCGGGGCGGATGTACTCGACCACCGGCAGATGCTTGGGGGTGGGCTGCAGGTACTGGCCCAGGGTCAGCAGATCGCAATCGACCGCGCGGAGGTCGGCCAGCACGTCGAGCAGTTCTTCCCGGGTCTCGCCGAGTCCCAGCATCAAGCCGCTTTTGGTTTTGATCGCGGGATTCTGAGCCTTGATGCGGCGGAGCATCTCCAGGGTCCAGGCA
>JBJHDE010000100.1:7540-11966 GCA_050486385.1 Planctomycetales bacterium
GCCTCGGACCTTGCGATACAGGCGGGGGACCGTTTCGGTATTGTGGTTGAAGACCTCGGGAGCCGCCTCGACCACGCGGTCCACCGCCTCGGGACAGGTCACGAAGTCGGGCGTCAGCACCTCGACGGCCGCCCCGGTCTTCTCGCGAACCGCCAGAATGCAGCGGTAGAAGTGTTCGGCACCGCCATCGGGCAGGTCGTCGCGGGTCACACTGGTAATGACCACATGCTTGAGGCCCAAGCGGAAGGCGGCCTCGGCCAGCCGTTGGGGTTCGTCTGCCTCAAGCGCTTGGGTCCGTCCGCGGGCCACGGCACAAAAGCCGCAGGGTCGGGTGCAGACCTCGCCCAGAATCATGAAGGTGGCCGTCTTCTGCGAATAGCACTCCATGCGGTTGGGGCACTTGGCATTATCGCAGACGGTTTCCAGCCGCAATTCTTCCAGCAAGCCGGCGGTGAACTGTAAGGCGTTGCCCTTGGGAATGGGTCGCTTGAGCCAGCGCGGCAGGCGTTCGGGCGTGGTCCGTTCGGCGGTCCACTCGCGGTTGCGGGCCACAATCTCGGCAGGCAGAACAGGCAGTGGCTTCATTGAGCAACGGGATTGGAAGGTCGGGCTAAAAGGGCGTGACCGGCTTGCACAACAACGCGTTCAAAGCCCAAGGTCTCGGCCAGGCGGCGGACCACGGCCTCGCGGACCGCCGCCGGTCGCAGCGGTCCCTGATGTTCGCGGCACAGATTGCTGGGCCACGGCGAAATCAATTCCGGCAGCACCGTGCGATTCGGAAACCGCATGGGGATCAGATTGCAGTAGGCGCCGAAGTAGGTGACCCAGCTTTTCACGGCCACGCCGGTTTGCACCAGCAAGCCAGTGCGGCCCCACAGGTCGTGGGCGGCCGGTTCGCGACGACGGGCCACCAGGCACATGTCGGCCAGAGCCAGACGCAGGGCCTCGGACACACGGTCCATGTAATCGCCCACGCGGAGGCGATGCCAACCGATGGGGATGATCGGATAAATGGCCAATTGGCCGGGACCGTGCAACACGACTCCCCCGCCACGGTTGACCCAGCGGACCCGCAAATCGCGGCGAGACAGCTCGTGCTCGTTGGCCACGATTTGCCCCCGCGATCCGCCTCGGCCCACCGAGATCATGGGCGGGTGTTCGCACACCAGCACCACGCCGCGTCCGTCCTCGCGACCGCTGACCTCGTAGACCAGGCGATTCTGCAGGGCCAGACATTCCCCAAAGTCCACCGTGCCAAGCAGGTGGGCATGCAGCAGCGGTCCTTCATCTGCCGATTCGGCGAGCATCGTGGTCTAAGGGGTCGGGGTCAGGACGACAAAAAGCGACCCACGCTGGTCGCCCTCGCGGTGGTCGGCGGCCCTCCGAGACCCGCCTCGCACCTTGATTCACTCTAACCATCGGCCAAGAAAACGGCTACCGGCACCACCCAACCGACGATGAACCTAACAATGCCCCGGGATCGGGGGGTGTGGGGGCGGAACTCCTGACCACTGGGCGGCGGGCCGCGGGGTCAACCTGGGCGGGGGAAGGGCCGACTCCGCCGAAATGTCGTCAGCAGAATGAGTTGCGACTGCCGCTCGATCCCCGGTTGCAGGCTCTCGCGGGGGCCCGCCACGTTGAGCACCGCCGGGCGAACCTCGGCCAACCACAACCGCAAGCGGTCGGGCGTTTCTGGATTGTCGGGGTCGTAGATCGCCACGGGACGACCGGCCTGCCGGGCCATTTCCCAGGTCAGCCGCGTCCCGCCCGACAGGGGTTCGGGACTCAGGATCAAGGTCGCGTCCGAGTCGATCACGTTTTGCCGGGTCCGCGCGGCGTAGTCGGCCGTCGGCATCTCGCGGAGATCAAACTCCGCGGGCACGGGGCCATCCTCGGCCAAGCGGCCCAAGGGGCACCAGCCACCATGGGGGATGCCCAGCCGTTGGGCCGCCCGCAGCGCTCCGCGATCGACGCCGGTTTGCCCGCCGCTGACAATGCGTCCGGGAAGGAATTCGCTCATCGGGCCGCAATCCATCACTGAAATCGCACGCGGGGGGCTCGGGTGGCCGTTTGCTCGCCCCGCTCGGCCGGCGGTAGCCGCAACCGCTGGCCAGGCACAAGCGCCGCGTCCTGGGCTTCGAGCCGATCGCGGTTGAGTTCGTAAATCTCGATCCAACGACTCGACCGCCCCAGCTCCCGCCGGGCAATCCCCAACAGTGTATCGCCCGACTCAATCGTGTAGAGCCGGGGGGCGGGTTCTTTGGGCGGGTCGGCTCGCACCTGACGGCTGTCGTCTTGGGCGGGGCAAAGCTCGGGGTAGGCGGATCGCAACCGCGCCACCGAGGGCAGCACCAACGTGCGACCGGCTTGCAGCGATTTGGCCTCGGGCGCGTGATCCCGCAGGTACACGGCCAACGCCCGAAAGTACGATCCACTGCCGTACGCCCGGGCCGAGATGCTGTAGGGATGATCGCCTTCGCGGACCGAATAGATGATCGCGTCGGCCGGCACCGGCCCCACACCGGCGGTTGGCGTGTTGGCTGGGGTGGCCTGGTCCGTGGCGGTCGCCGGTTGGGCCGGCGGAGCCGTCTGGTCGGAGTCGCCCTCGTCGTAGAGCATCCCGAGGGTGGGCGAGAACAATCCCACCCAGGCCATGGGCATGATGACGGACTCCGCACGCCGGGCCGAATCGTCCACCGGATTGGGCAAGGCGGGGGGCATCCATTCGTTGCGGTTGGGAATCGGCTCGGGCTCGGTCAACGGCTCAAGCGTCGGCGGCGGACCGCCGGGCGAGTCGTTCCACTCACCCACCGGATAGGGTGTCCAATCGTCGAAGCCGACGGTTCGCACGCCATCGGTCTCGGGCTGGGGCAGGTCGGTGGCCACGGGGTCCGGCTGGCCGGAATGGGCCGAGATCACCGTTGTCCGCGGCTCGGCCTGGGCCGGCTGCCCGGCCTGTTGGGGGACAAACCGGTCGCGGGGCCCGTCGCGGTAGGGCTGGTTGTGGACAGCCGGCGGAGCCGTAAACAGTTTCTGCCAAACCAAATACGACAGCACACCGCCCAGGGCCACCAGGACGGACAGGCCGAGGATTGCCTCGCCGCGGGCGATGGGTGTGTGGCAGGCGCTCACCGGTGCCTCCTTGCACGGGAACGGGTCGCACGTCCCGCCACCCAGGAGTCTGGTCAGCGGGGTCAGATGGCCTCGCCCTCGCCACGTCGGGCCGCGACACGAAGCTTCGCGCTGCGGCTGCGAGAATTCCGCGACCGTTCGGCGTCGCTGGGGCCAATCGGCTTGGGCGTCAGGACCTCTAGTCTTTTATCGGCGCGAAATGCCGTTTTGACCCGTCGATCCTCCAAGGAATGGAAGCTAATCGCCGCAATCCTCCCCCCCGGTCGCAGAAGATCGGGCATCCGGGCGAGCGCGACTTCCAGCCATTTCAGCTCGTCGTTGACGGCGATCCGCAGGGCCTGAAAGCTGCGAGTGGCCGGATCGAGGCCATCGCGACTGGGCCGCACCACCGAACGGACCAGCTCGGCGAATTCCGGCGCGGTGCGAATGGGCTGACGGTGCCGCCGCGCGACCACGGCCTGGGCCACCTTGCGGCTGGCCCGTTCTTCGCCATAGGTAAACAGCACGTCGGCCAGGGCCTCGGCCGAGAGCCGTTCGAGCAGCTTCCAGGCCGGTGCTCCGCGACTGGGATCGAAGCGCATGTCCAACTCGCCGGGCGCGTCGAAACTGAAGCCGCGTTCGGGATCCTCAAGCTGGTCGCTGCTGAAGCCCAGGTCCAGCACGATGCCATCGGCCAACGGAAACTCGGCCGCTTGGGCGACTTCCGGCAAATCGGCGTAGTTGCCTACCGCCACGGCGACCGGCAAGCCCTTGAGATGAATCTCGGCCGCGGCAACCGCCGCCGGGTCGCGATCCACGCTCAGCACTCGGCCGCTGGGCCCCACGCGTTCGGCAAGCAGGCGGGTGTGGCCTCCGCCGCCCAGGGTGCCATCCAGAAAATGCCCGCCCGGCTGGGGATCGAGCCAGGCCAGGACTTCGTCGCTGAGGACCGGAACGTGGATCGGCGGTTGGGATGCCACGCACTCTCCAGAGGGCTGGGATCGGGAAATCGGAAGAGCCGGCCGCGAAACGCATGGGGCATAATGGCACTTCGTGGCCCCTTCGGCCAGCCCGTGGGGTTGGGGCAACCGCCGGAATGCTGGCAGACTGATGCCAAAAAGAAAGGCCCCGAGGTCGGATCCATCCGCCTCGGGGCCTACGAAGGTACGGCTGGGCCGCAGGGGCCGGTTCCGTCCGCCCTCGGCTCACCGCATAACTTGGCATCCGTGCCTTGCGGTGCGACGAAGTCGAGTGGTTCGAGCGTGCCGCCCGGGGAGTTTCCCCTTTCGGCGCTGGGCTCGTTTTGGTGCTGTCT
>JBJHDE010000101.1:0-11817 GCA_050486385.1 Planctomycetales bacterium
CCTGCCGAACAGCGGGCCGCCCAGGCCGCTGAGGCCCCGGCCGAAGACACGCCCGCCGGGGACGAGCCCAAGAAGGACTGAGCCGCAACGGCCATTTCCCACACCACACGCCCCGCTCCGAGCCTTGGCTTGCAGCGGGGCGTGCTGCTATGGGGGGTGCTTAGAATTGGGATTGTCGCTCTCCTGGGGCCTCGGATAATGCATGTGGGGTAACGGCCGATCGTCGCGGCCGCCCACTCGCTCGTCGAGGTTGCGTGACTGTGTTTCGCTCGCCCACGCCCGGAATCGCCCAGCACCTGGCCACGGCCCACCCGGTGTGGTTCGTCCCCAGCCTTGTGGGCGCAATCCTGGTGATTGTGTCGATCCTGGCCTGCGGCCCCGCCGAGCGAGCGCCGTTGGGCGTGGGTGTCGGATCGCCGAAGCTGGATGTCGCGGTCCCCGCGGGCCTGTCGGGCACGGTTCGCCTGGATGGATCGAGTTCGGTCTTTCCCATCAGTCGCGCAGTCGGCGACTGGTTCGAACAGCGGGCCGACAACGTGCGGGTGGAGGTCGGGCAGAGTGGCTCGTCCAACGGCTTCCGGCAACTCATGGCCGGAGCGTGCGACATCGCCAACGCCTCGCGGCCGATCTCGGCCGACGAACTCGCCGAACTGAACGCCCAGGGGCGGGCGATTCTGGAACTGCCGGTGGCCTACGACGGCATCGCGGTGGTCGTGCCCCGGTCGAATCGCTTTCTTAAGCAGCTCTCACTTGATGAGCTGCGGGGCCTGTTCGAGGCGAATCCCCGCATCCGACAGTGGCGGGACCTCAACCCTCAGTGGTCCAGCGAGACCATCGAGCTATGGATCCCCGGGGCCGACAGTGGCACGTTCGACTACTTTAAGGAGGTCGTCGTCGGCCCTGAGGGCACGGTGCGTGCCGATGTGCGAACCAGCGAAGACGACAATCGCCTGGCCGAGGCCATCGCCCGCCGCCCCTGGTCGCTGGGTTTTTTTGGCTCGGCCTATGTCGAGGCCAACGCCGAGCGGCTGCGGGCCGTGCCGGTGGTCAATCCGCAAACCGGCCAGGCCGTCGGGCCAATCCGCTCGGCCATCAAGAGCGGCGACTACGCCCCATTCAGCCGACCGCTGTTCTTGTACGTCGACGCCCAGTCCATCCAGCGACCCGAAGTCGCCGCCTTCGTGCGGTTCTACCTGGAGGCCGCCCCCGAGGCGATCGACCGGCTGGGCTTCGTCGCCTTGCCCGCCGAGGTCCGTCGTCGCACTTTTCGGGTGTTGGATCAACGCCTGGTGGGCACATCGCTGGGCGGGATGGCCGCGGGCAGCCCGATCGGCCCACTGGAAGATCACTATCGGCCAGGGCTTCGCGATCGGCCTGAGCTTCGCGATGACGAAGCCCAGACCGATTGAATCCCGCTGCCAGAGAACCCCGGGCGGGGCACTCTTGTGACGGCGACGCGACGAGTGGACAAGTGTTTCACGTGAAACACTGCTCGAAGCGTCGCGACCTATTGAGATATCAGATGTTCAGGGCCCCTTGCAACTTTTCCATCATCCGGGCCGCGTCGTTCTGAGCCAGCTCGTTGTTCTTGTCCTTGGCGGCCTGGTCGGCCTTGTTGAGCACCGGGCCAAACTTCTGCAGCTTGGCGGTGATTTCGGACAGCCAGCCCTGGATCTCGGTCTTCAGGCTTTTGGCCTCGGGAGCGTTGAACTCCTTCTTGGCCAAAAAGCTCTTGAGATGCTTCTCAAGGTCCATCAAGGCACTGGCGTACTTTTTCATTGCGTGCAGACTGGGGCCGAATTCATCAGCCTTGCTGGCCTTCCAAGTCTCGCGGGCCTTGTTGGCCTTCTCGATGTACTTGCCGACTGATGCGTGGCCCTTCTGATACCACGAGCTGCTGGCGATTCCAGCCTCGGCCTTGAGACCCTTCCACTTGGCGCTTGTCATCTCTTTGAGCTTGGGCATGGCGGTTCGCTTTCAATGCGAAAGAGGGAGGGAACGGGAGGGCCAGCCGCCAGCGGAGGCAGGGCTTCGCCTTGGGCGGCTTGACTGAGGTGCTGCATCCTAAAACGCCACACCCAGCCTATTGGATCAACGGAAAAGCCGAATCCTTTTTCAAGGAGCCCTCGTTGCATTGCTGGCGGGGATGGACAGGCCCAGCGACACTGGACATTGTTTCACGTGAAACAATCACGTATCGCGTCGCGATGTCTCGATGCAACTCATCGCAAGACAGGGGCTGAAAAGGGCGGCAAAGTCTCCGGCAATGGCAGCCGTTTCCCACGCCCGGCGGGACAGGCCGCCGCCGCGCAAACCGGTGGAAGTCAGGCTTGATGAGTCGGTCGCAAGCCCCTGCGGCCCCACCAGCGAGGCCCAGTTCGCCCCACGGGACCAATCACCTGCTCCATCGTCTCGCAAGTCGGGCAGGTGCGTAAAACCGTCGCACTTGGCGAAATCGTCAAATTCCGCCTATTTCTCCTTGATGAAGCGGCAGGTCGCCCCGAAGATGACGTCCGCTCGGCAACGAGCTTGTGAGTGCGGACGAGACACTTTCCCCTGTGAGAATTTGCATGACGGTACGGTACATGGCAGTGCTGGCGGGTTGGACCTGCCTGGCGTCGCTGATGATCGGAAGTCTGGCGGCGGCTTCGGATGGCTTTCCCCGCGAAGGACGGCGAGACAACAAGGACCCGCTGGAGGGCAAGCCGCCACCGGCGCTCCAGGTCCGCGAGTGGTACAACACCCAAGGCAAGATTCCCAACCTGTCCGATCTCAAGGGCAAGGTGGTGGTCATCGACTTCTGGGGTACGTGGTGCGCCCCGTGCCGCGAGTCGATGCCCAAGCTCAAGAAGCTGCTGGATCAGCACGCCGACAAGGGGCTGGTGATCATTGGCGTCCACAGCACCGTGGGCGGTCACACCGTGCCCGAGTTTCTGGTCAATCACAATGTGACCTGGCCAATTGCCGTCGATCGCGACGGCCGCACCGTGGCCGGTTGGGCCGTGGACTCTTACCCCGATTACTACCTGATCGATCGTTCCGGCACGCTTCGCGTGGCCGACCTGGAGAACGACGCCCTCGAATCGGCCGTTGAGATCCTGCTGGCCGAACCCGCCCCGTGAGGCGAGGTTCCGCACCTTCCGCTTCCAGGGGCCACGGAGCAACTCGCGGCCCCTGGAAGTTCGTTGCTTGTCGCTGCACTTTTTTCTCTTGTGATGGGCACCGTGACACGGCCAACCTCTCCTGAAGGTCGCCCATTGGACCGCAACCGTTGGCCCACATGGTACGCCACTCCCTTGGTTGTGGCGGGACTGTTGATCGCTGTGTCGTGGCTGCTCTGGCGGCGCGATGTGACCATCACCGAAGAGAATCGGCTGATGGAGAACCTGCAGGTCCTGTTTTTGCTGCTCGGCGTTGGGTTCCATTTGCTGCGGTGCTGCCAGGCCGAGGCGCTCGCCGCGCGGTTGGGTCATGTCTGCCTGGGACTGCTGTGCCTGTCGCTGGCGGCTCGGGAACTTGATCTTCGCGAGGTCCTGGTCGCTCCTTTTTGGAGGAGCGTGGAGTTCGGCTCGCGGGTGGTGCTGGGAATCGGCTGGGTTCTGCTGAGCCTCAGGGTGCTTCTCAAGACCCGGCAACTCTGGCCGCAACGCGGCTCGATGCTGCTATCAACCACTAGCGGACTCACCGCCGTGGCGGTGGCCCTGTACCTTACGAGCTGGTTCTTCGACAAGCAGGTGTTTCCGATCAACAAACACCTGAGCCAGTTCATTGAAGAGTCGATCCAATTGACCGCCTCGCTGTACTACTTCACGGCGGCCCTCAAACCACTGCCCTGATTCCAGCGCCAGCAAGCACGGGACCAGTTGCCCGGACCAGCGGCCAGCAAGGCCGCAACATCTTCGCCTACGTGACCAACGCCCTTGCCAGCCATTTTTCCGGCCAACCCCCACCCTCGCTGCTGCGCGGGCCGTGGATGTTTGGCAAGAACCCCGGGCTAACGCCCGAGGGCTGAGGGAGTTGATAGAATTCCGGTGGCGAGGAATCATGAGCCGGTACGCGTGAGCGTCCGGGTTCTAACGTGTCGCTAAGCGGTGGATGTTTGGCAAGAACCCCGGGCTAACGCCCGAGGGCTAATGGAGTTGATAGAATTCCGGTGGCGAGGAATCATGAGCCGGTACGCGTGAGCGTCCGGGTTCTAACGAGTGAGTCTCCCGGTGCCTCTTGCCTTGTTCGTAAACGTTTGCAGGCCACAGCAGGAAGCCGAGACAAGCGGCTTTCGGGTTTGAGTTTCGGCGAACCTCGGTCAATCGTTGGGACTGAGGCTCATCACGTCGGGATCGCCGGGGACAACCGACATGGGGCCATCGTCGGCCGGTTGATCATCCTCGTCGTCGATCGGGGACGTCAAGCGACGGATCCGCTCGATCAACGGATTGACGGGCAGGTCCTTGCTCTCCGCCAACTGCGGGTGCAGGAAGACCAACGTGCGGAGCACGAAGTGCTCGCGATCGGCCGGTTCAATCAGCCCCGCCGAAGCCGCCTCGACCAGCTCGCGGTTGAGCAGCCGTCGATCGCGGAGGGTCAACTCCTCGCCCTCACCGCGCCGCGCGCGGCGGACCAACGCGGCGGGCAAATCGTCGGCCGCTTCCAGCAGTTGCCGTGTCAGGTCGGCGGTCTCAAGCTGCTCGTTCAATACCGTCAGCACCGCCAGTTGATCCGGCAGGGTCAGCCCACCGGTTCGCGGCGCGGCAATCAGCGTCTGCCGCAACGACTCGGGCATGGCCTGCCACCACAGGACCGTCAATGGGCCATCGCCCGCCGTAGCGGCTTCTTCCGGGGCGGCTACTTCCGTGTCGGCATCGTGCCGGACCAGCGCCGTGCGGAGGGCCTCCCAATCGGCCACCGCGTTGACACTCAACAACCCGTAGCCCGCCGGCGGGAAGCTGTCCTCCAACTGGTTCAGCACGGTCTGGTAGTCCACGATGATCTCAAACACATCCTCGGCCGTCAGGTCGTCGGCCTGCAGGTCGGGATAGGCCGCCAGAATCAGCCGCCAGTGCTCCAAGGTCTTGGCGTAATCGTCCCGGGCGGTCCACAGGTCGGCATCCACTTTGTGGGCCTGGCGGGCGGTCACCAGACGCTGGCGGACGGCGGCGGCATCGGGCGATTGCTCGGCCTGGGTACGGGTCCGCCAATACTCGAAGTTCACGACATCGCGGTATTGCCCAATCCAGTGGGCGCGGTGTTCGCACAGCAGAATCTCATCAAGAATCGGCTGGGCCTGATCGGCGACATCGCCCAGGTACTGTTGGACAATGCCCTGGGCGTCGCTCTGGCGGTCAGTCATCGCACGGTCGAGGTCCCAGACGTTGGGTTCAATTGTCATGCCCACGGTCTGGGCCAACTCGGCAAGCTGCTGCCAGGCGGCCTCGCGGCGTTCGAGAAACTCTTCGCGGCGATTGAGCTGAATCTTGATGTGGGGTTCCAGGGCCAAGGCCAGCTCCCGCAGGCCCAGCGGGATCACCCGATCCGGCGTGACCCGGCTGCCCGACCATTCCGTTTCGCCCAGGGCCCAGCGTTGCCGGACCTCGTCGCTGAGGATGCCCTCGGTGACCAGGGCGATGGGCCAATAGAAGTTATTCAGGCCCGGGCTGGCATAGAAGATACTCCGCGCAGTCCCACTGAAGGTGCGATCGGGAAAGCGATCCAGCACGTCGTGGGCGCGTCGCATGTACACCTTGCCCACGTACCAACTGTCGCGGTGGGCCAACTGCTGATCCTGCGCGAAAATCTCGTCGTGAAACTCGTCGTCTTGACGGAAGATCGCCCGAAACTGGGTCCGCTCGTCGCTTTTGCCCATTTTGTGACTGATGACCCAACCGGTCCAGTACAGCAAGGTCGGGCTGTCGTTGTTGCGGCGGACGCCACGCAGCAGGTATTCGATGCCCTGCTTGACCCAGTAGTACCGGTCGCGGTAGTCGTCCCACTCGACGCTTACGTTGTAGGCGATGTTCCAGCCTTGGAACCACCACACCTGTTCAAAATAGGGCTGAAGCAAAGTGATCGTGTCCACGGTGGCGATCATCTTCGTCCAGTCTTCTTTCTTCTTGTACTCATTGGCCTGCGACCACAGAATGTTGGCCGCCACGCCACGCAGTCCCAGCAGGGCCAGCTTGATGGTCTCGCTAGTGGGATCCACATCGCCCAGTCGGGCGTTGTTCAAGCCGTGTCGCTCGCGGACCTGGTCGATCATGCCGCCGCCGGTTTGTCGCAGACCGCCGGGCGCACCGGTATCCTCGGTCACGGCCGGCAGGCTCAAAAAGCCAGTGGGCACCAGCAGCGCGACAATCACCGCGGCGTAAACGATCTTGCGGTAAAACGACCGTCGGGGTGTCATTCGTCAACCTCTCGTGTACGCAGCGCCAAGTGGGCGCCAATCACCAACGGCACAATGAACGCCAGGGCCATCAACACGTGTTGTGTCATCTGAACCACGGGGATATTGAACCCCTGGGCCACGAAGGCACTGTCGTTGAAGACCAAAAAGTTGGGCACCAGCAGCGCCTGGCCCGCCATCAACGGATTGAGAATCGCGTCCATGGCCTTGACCGTCTCGCTGACCAGGCCGGGCTCCAGCGGCTCCATGAGATTCTTCTGCATGAAGATCCGCAGGGCGCTTTCGGCCGG
The DNA here is from genome assembly GCA_050486385.1 of Planctomycetales bacterium. Classification (GTDB taxonomy): domain Bacteria; phylum Planctomycetota; class Planctomycetia; order Pirellulales; family Pb10988; genus JBJHDE01. The sequence goes on from JBJHDE010000101.1 coordinate 6,688, forward strand.
TCCGCCGCCTTCCAATTCGCTTCCATCGGCCCGGGTGCCGGTGGCCACCTGCATCATGAATTCCGTGAAGAACCCAAAAATCACGGTCACGCCGGTGGCAAACAGGGCCACGGGTCCCCGCAGGAAGGTGCTCCAGAACACGCCGGCCGCCATGACCACGGTCATCTGCAGCCAGATGCTGAAGTAGCCCTTGATGAAATTCATCCAGAACGGCGCGTCATCGGCCCGCAGGTACAAATCGGGCCCCGCCATGCAGAAATACTGGCTGCGTTCCTGGCAGCGGATGATAATCTGCAACCGCCCGCCCAGGTCGGGATCGTCGTAGACCAGATCGTTAAACAGGTTGAGCGGCCCATCGGGACCGGGCACCACGATCACCGGCCGGCCCGCGGTGTCGTAGACAATCTCGCCATTGGCATCGCGCTGCGGCTGCCCCAGGCGAAGTTTGTGAATGTAGTACTCGCGGGCGACAAAAAAGCGGGGCGAACTCTCGACCTGGGTGTGCGGGTTACGAAGCACAATCTGCCCCATGATGCCCCGCTCGATATCGCCCTTGTAGGTGCGAAACACTCCCAGGGTCATTTCCAGGGGCAACCCTTCCGAAAACCGATCGCGATTGATCCCGCGAAAGCTCCAGATGCCCGCGCCCTCGGTGGCGCCTTCAATGCACTGGCGGTAGGTCCATTCCTTACCAACATTGATGCCCTTGGAGCGACCGGTCCGATCGTCCACGGTCACCTGGCCTTCGCGATTGAGATACATCAGCGAGCCGTACACCGGCACCCGCGCCCGCAGCATGTCGCGAGGTGGGCTGACCTCATAGACCGTGCGGCCATCGATCTCCGAGACAAAGACCTCGTGCCAGTGGTTGGGTTCGTCGCCCAGCCGGGCCGAGAGGGTTCCGTCGGGCATCCGCCGGACTTCAATCTCGTGCTTGTGACCGTGCTCGATTTTCGTCTCGCCCCGGGCGACCACGGGCATGGGGTCGTTGGGATCGATCACGGCGACGGGCTGCACATCTTCGGGCTCGATGCGGTGGGTGTGATCGAGGCCCACCATCACAAAGCCATAGGACATCAGGCCCATGGCCAACAGCAGCACCGTGCCGGTCAGCGAGAAGCCAATGATTCGCCCCAGCACCAGTTCGTGCCGGCGAACGGGCTTCGACAGCACCGTGAAGATGGTGCGATGCTTGAAATCGTCGGGCAGGCTGAAGGCACTCAGCATGACCGCCAGGGCCAGCATCAGATACGTGGTGGCCGTCAGCACAAATTCCAGATACAGACCCGCTGGGTCGCGGCCCGAGGTGCTGAGAAACCAGCCGGCAAACAACAGCATGATGACAAACAGCACCACCACCACCACGACCCGCCGGCGGATGGATTCCTTAAGCGCCAGCATGGCCAGTGCCATGATCCGCCGCCACGAGGTCTGTCGCCAATCGCCCAGGGCTCCGCCGATCGCCCGAGATTGCCGCCGCAGACCCTCGACGGGACCGTAGGCGATGCTCAACAGCACCCACGTGCCCAGACACACCAGCAGTGTCAGGGCCAACATGACGATCAGCCACAGGCCGCCACGAGCCAGGAGCCAAGGCAGAAAATCAAGCTGAGGGCCTTCGAGGACCATACCGGTGCATGGGGCAAGAGGAGCGAAACGTCAGATGTCAAAAGCGGATTCATGCCGCCAGCGGCATTCCCAAACCTTTGCAGGAAGCAGCAGACCGTCTCAAAACCTTGGCGCCGTTTCAAGCCTTCGCTGGGGATTACTGGCAACCCCGCCCCCGTCCCGGGGCGGGGCGGATCCATCATTCCTCGCGGACAATCCGCCGCCCGGGCCGCTCGTCGCTTTCGCGGACAATCTTGAGGAACAGTTCTTCGAGGGTCGTGGTGGGGTTGCCCAGGTCGAGCACTTGGGCCCCGTGTTTTTCGATCACGCCGCGGACCTCGGCGGCGGCCTCATCGGAGAGCCGCGTGGACTGAATTTGCGTCACATCGCGGACTTGCAGCAGCTCCTCAACCCGGCCCAGCTCCTTAAGCTCGCCCCGGTGCAAAATGGCGATGCGGTCGCACACGTCCTGGACGTCGGCCAGCAGGTGGCTGCACATGACCACGGTTTTGCCCTGGTCTTTCAGGTTGAGGATCAGGTCCTTCATGTCGCGTGTGCCCAGCGGATCCAGCCCGCTGGTGGGTTCGTCCAGCAGCACCAGGTCGGGATCGTTGATCAGGGCCTGGGCCAGGCCAATCCGCCGGGTCATGCCCTTGGAGTATTCCTTCAAGGGACGACGCCGCGCGGCGGTCAGGCCGACCTGGTCGATCAGTTGCTTGGTGCGTTCGCGGCGAACCTTGGCCGGCAGATTGAACAACTGGGCGTAAAAATCCAGCGTCTCTTCGGCGTTGAGAAAGCGGTACAGGTAGCTCTCTTCGGGCAGGTAGCCAATCCGCTGGTTCTTCTCGACGTTGGTGGCCGGCTGACCGAAGATGCGGGCCTCGCCCTCGGTGGGAAACAGCAACCCCAACAGCAACTTCATGGTCGTGGTCTTGCCCGATCCATTGGGCCCCAACAGACCAAACACCTCGCCCTGACGGACCTCGAGGTCCAGCGCCTGGAGGGCCCGGACCTTCGAGCGACCCCAAAAGTCGCGGTAGATCTTGGTCAGGTTCCGCGTCTCGATGACCACCTCGCTGGTCGCCCCACCGAAGCGGTCTGGCGTGCTCTCGGTCTGAGGGGGTGGCGGGGTCTCGACTACATCAACAGCGGCCGGGGACGATGTCATGAGTTCAACTCTGGGAACGGAATCGACCGACGGGCGGAATTCAGTACTTGCCCGGTACGCCTAGGGGAGGTCACAGGTTCGGTCACACAACTGGGAAAACCGCATCTTCGGCCCATTGGTGGGGTGTGTGCGTGGCCGGATAGCCAAGGTTGGCCTCGCTTGAGTTGGCCAAGGCTGCTAAACTCCCGCCCCTCCCGGAGCGGAGCCGCCCTTGGCCCATCAAACCCACGGCACGGACGCCCGGCCCATGATGGTTGCTCGACGACATCCTTGCAAGCTGCCCCGCGGCCTCGCTTTGGGGCTTGTGTTGGCGGTGTGCGCCGCCGTCACGGCTGACGAACCCACCAGTCCGGTTGGATTGTGGGATCCCGATGCCGAACTCCTCGACGTCACCACCCATCAGGGCCAGCGTGTGTGGGCCGTGGGGGATCGCGGCGTGGTCTGGTTCTCGGCCGACGGGGGCCAAACCTGGCAGCGGCAGCCCACGCCCACCCAAGCCCGCTTGACCAGCGTCCGCTTTCTGGACGCCCGCAACGGTTGGATTGCCGGTGAGGAGTGGGAGCCGCATACCGGTCAGTCGCGGGGCATCGTGCTGTCCACCCAAGATGGTGGCCAGACATGGAAGCCGCTGGATCGCACCGTGTTTGGCGGTGTCGCCCGCATGGGTCGCTTCGATCGCAATCGGGCCTGGACCGTCACTCGGCCGTCACCAGTGTTTCCGTCGGGCGTGTTCACCACGGTGGACGCCGGGGTCAACTGGACCCCGCTGAATGGCCGTGCCCCCCACGCCTGGCTGTGTGGGAGCTACGCCCGAGCCGGAGCCGGTGCCGTCGGTGGGCCGTGGGGGCAGCTCATGGCGATTGACGGACACGAACTCAAGCCCGCCCAGATGCCGCAGGTGGGCATGCGGGGCATTCGCGATCTGCAATTTTCCGAGCAGGGCGTGGGCTGGGCGGTGGGCGACGGCGGATTGATCCTCCGCAGCGACGACAACGGGGCAAGTTGGCATCCACCGGCCGGACGACTGCCGGCCAAGCTGGATCGGCTGTTCGATTTCCGCAGCGTGGCCGTGCATGGCAACCAGGTGTGGGTGGCTGGCGATCCCGGCAGCCGCATCCTGACCAGCGACAACGGCGGCAAGAGTTGGCAGTTTCTGGCGATGGACCGCCCGGTGCCGATCAACAAGATCTACTTTCCCGATCCGCGGATCGGTTGGGCCGTGGGGGCCTTGGGCACGATTCAGGTGACCGTTGATGGCGGGCTGACCTGGAAGACCCAGCACTCCGGCGGATCACAGGCGGCCATTCTCGCCCTGCTGGCCCGCCCCGAGGACACGCCCTGCGAGGTGCTGGGTCGTCACGCCGGAAACGAAGGCTATTTGGCGGCCGTAAGGTGGATTGTCCGCGATCCGCCCCTCAACGAGTTGCCCAATCGCGAGGCCCTGGCCCAGCGGGCGATGAGCAGCCTGGGAGTGTCGGCGGCCACCGAAAGCTGGCGGTTTCCGCTGCCGCACGCCGGTCTGGAAGAAGGGGCCCAGCGGACGGTTCGCTTTTGGAACGAGCTGCACGGCGACGAGGCCCTCGACCTGTTGGAGGCCGAGCTGGTTCGGCAGATTCGCACCTGGCGGCCCAGTATCGTCATCGCCCCGGCGGCCCATCGAAAAAGCCTGGGGCCGTTGGATTACTCGTTGAATCAGATCATCACCCGCGCCATCGAGGCCGCCGCCGATCGCAGCCGCTATCCCGAACAGATTGAAGCCGCCGGCCTGAGTGTCTGGCAGGTCCGCAAGTTGTATGGATCGCTGGGACCGCAGCCCAAGGACCGCGACGGCGACCCCGACACCCCGGCCGGCGACCTGGTCATCGACTCGTCGCACTTGGCCATTCGTCTGGGCGGCAGCCTGGCCGAGGCTTCTGCCCGAGCCCGGGCGTTCCTTCCTGGCTGGAAGGAGGCACCGCCCGACGCCTGGGGCCTGCAACTGCTGCGATCGCGTTCGTCGAACAACGAGGGCGGCGATCTGACTTCGGGAATCGCCTTGAATCCCGGTGACGGTGCCCGACGCGGCGCCACCGATGCCATGCCCGGTGGGGCTTTGGCGCTGCGGCGGCTGACCGAACAACGCCGAAATGTCGCGGCTCTGCTGAAACACTTTGCCCGCGATCCGTCCGGGGCCGTGCGACTCAACAGCCAAATGAACACGCTGCTCTCCGGCCTGGAAGATGACACAGCCGCGGGCGTGTTGCTTCAGGCCGCCGAGCGGTTGACGCGCAGTGGTTACCGCTTGCACCCACTCATCGCTCGAAATCGTCTGCTGAAAGCGCGGAGCGGCGCGCCGCCAGCTCTCGGCATACGAT
>JBJHDE010000102.1:0-5584 GCA_050486385.1 Planctomycetales bacterium
CTCCCGCCCGGGTCCGAGCGCCGTCCCGCGGACGAGCTCGAGACCGACCTCACCTGGCTCGGCCTCGTCGGCATGCTCGATCCGCCGCGGCCGGCGGTGACCGACGCGATCGCGACCTGTCGCCGGGCGGGCATCCGCATCCTGATGATCACCGGCGACTACGGCCTCACGGCCGAGAGCATCGCCCGCAGGATCGGGCTGGTGGCCCACGACGAGCGCGTCCGCGTGGGCGAGGGTGCCACCCGAGCGGCTCAGGTGCTCGCGATTCATGTCCTGCATCAGGTCCAACTGCCGCCGCTGATCCTCGCTGGACAGCTTGCCGTGCAGGTGGCGGATCTTGCCATCGCCCAACTTGCCAGCGCGGCCGACCACCGTGGCCTGGTGAATCGCCGGCAAGAAGGCCGAAGCGTAGTTCCGCGGACCACCGTGACCACTGGGCGGGCTGATCGACACAAAGGCCGGCAGATTATCGTTGAGCGAACCCAGCCCGTAGGAGACCCACGAGCCGACGCTCGGACGAATCAGGCTGTCGGTGCCGGTGTGGATCATGCTCACCGCCTGGCCGTGCGACTGACCGCGGCTATGGACCGAGCGGATTACGCACAGCTCGTCGGCCATCTTGGCGGTTTCGGGAAACAGCTCGCTGACCCACAGGCCGCTGTCGCCGCGCTGCTTGAACTCCCAGGGTGAGGCCATCAACCGCAGCTTGGCGTCGGTATTGGCCGCCACATCAAACGGCAGATCCTTGCCGTCGTTCTTCTGCAACAGCGGCTTGTAATCGAACGTGTCGACCTGGCTGGGCCCGCCATGCATAAACAGGAAGATCACCCGCTTGGCCTTGGGCAGGTGATGCGGCCCGAACTGCACAGCATCGGCCGAATCGGCCGCGGCCTGACGATTGAGCAAATCGGCCAGGGCCAAAAAGCCAAACCCGCAGCCGGCGCTTTTCAAAGCATGGCGACGGCTGATTGTTGATTGCCAATTGGTCATGGAGCGTGCTCCTCGTGCGTGCTGGTCGAGTCGCCCTGGCGGGGTGACTCTGTCGGTCGTTGTGGTCAAAAGTGTTGTCGGGAATGCGCGGGATTGCGTCAGTCGATCATGCGGAACTCGGTCGAGGCAAACAAGGCCTGGGCCAGCCGGGCCCAGCCCTCGCGGTTCTCGCCCGAATCGCGGAGGTAGTCCAGTGCCCGGGCAATCTCGTGTGGCTCGGCCGGTCGGGCCAGGGCCAGTTGGTACATCTGGCTGACTCGGGCCCCATCGTCCAAGTCCTTTTGCTCCAACAGCCGGTCGGCCAAGCCTTCGGCACAGCCACGAACAAACGGACTGTTGAGCAGCATCAAGGTCTGGCCCGGTACGTTGGTCTCGGACCTGCGGCCCACGACCATTTCTGGGTCGGGCAGGTCGAAGGCCAACAGAAACTCGGGCATGCCGCCGCGGACCATCGCCAGGTACAGGCTCCGCTTGAGGCCCGCGGTCGTCTCCACGCCTTGCTGATCGCCATTGTTCTCGACCGCGTAGCGGCCCATGTGCGAGACCACTGGCCCGGCGGGCTCAAGGTCCAGCTTGCCACTGATCTGCAACAGCGCGTCGCGGATGCTTTCGGCATGCAGCCGCTTTCGTGGGGCCGTCCACAGCAGGCGATTGTCGGGATCGCGGAGGAAGGCGTCCTCGTTGTAGACGGTCGCCATGCGGTAGGTGCGGCTCAGGGCGATCCGGCGGATCATGGGCTTGAACCGCCAACCGGCCTCCACAAAGTCCACGGCCAGGGTGTCCAACAGCTCACGGTGCGAGGGCTCCTCGCCCTGGGCCCCGAAGTTGTCGACCGAACGGACAATGCCGTCACCCAGCATGTTCTGCCAAATCCGATTGACCGTCACCCGGGCGGTCAGCGGATTGTCGGCCCGGGCGATCCATTCCCCCAGTTCGCGACGACCGCTTTCACCCTCGGGCAGGGCGGGTTGCTCGTCTTGCAGCACCTGCAAAAAGCCCCGCGGCACCCGCTCGCCGCGGATGTGGACCTCGCCCCGCACGCGGAGCTGGCAGTCTTCGATCTTCTTCTTGTCACGAGCGGCCATTGCCTCGGGGGCCGCCGGTGGGGCGTCTTTCTCGAATTCCTTGATCTTGCCCTTAAGGTCCTCGACCTTCTGCTTGGCCTGGGCCAGCAACTCCTGGTCGGGCTCGGCCGGGGTCTCGGACTCTTCATCGAGCAACGCCACCGGGATGAACTGCACGGCATCCACGATCACATAGCCGCTGGTCCCCTCGTTGCTGATGGTGACCACGGTCTGGTGATCCTTCGAGAACTCCCAACGACCAATCGTCTGGAAGATCTCGCCGTGCTTGGGATTCTGCGTCTGATCAAGCTTGACCTCATGGGTCTGGTCGCCGTGCTGGAGGGCAATCGGAACATCCTTGGCCCGCGAGCTGCCGCCGTTGTAGGCCACGCGGACCTCGTACTCGCTGGTCTCGGGAAGCGTGGTCTTGAAGATCAGCTTCTTCTTGCCCTTGTCCTTGTTGTCGTCGTGCAGGTAGCCCTTGCCGACAAACTTGGGAAAGTAGGTCGAGTGCGTCCACTGGCCGACCTGTTCGGCCTGATCGTCGTCCAACACCACGCCCAGGCTGCGAACACTCACCTTGCCAGCATTCGACTCAATCTCCTTGGCCTCCTTCTCGGCGGCGGCCAACTGGCCCTTGAGTTTCTTAAGCTGCTCCTGGTAGGCGGCCCGGGCCTCGGTGGCCTCGGGGGGCTCGGGCAGCTTGGCGCGGACCCAGTTCGAGACGTACCGCTGGAACTCGCCATCAATCACCTGTGTGCTACCAAACACGCCGGCCAGCGCGTAATAATCGCGGGTGGGAACCGGATCGAACTTGTGATCGTGGCAGCGGGCGCAACCCAGCGTCAGGCCCAGAAAGACCCGGCCCACGGTGTCGATCTGTTCGTCGACAATGTCGAGTTCCAGCTTCTCCTTGTCCCGCTCGCTGAGCATCTTGGGACCGATCATCAGAAAGCCGGTCGCCACCAGATTCGTCTCGCGCTCGGCGTCCGACTCGCTGGGCAACAGGTCGCCAGCAATCTGCTGCCGGACGAACTCGTCGAACGGGCGATCCTGATTGAAGGTGTCGATCACGTAATCGCGATAGCGGTAGGCATCGTGGTAGGTGGCGTTGAAGTCGCCGCCGTTGGAGTCGGCATAACGGGCCACGTCCAACCAATGCCGCCCCCAGTGCTCGCCAAACTGCGGGCTCTCCAACAGCCGATCGACCACCCGGGCGTAAGCGCTGGGCGAGTCATCGGCCAGAAAGGCCTCAATCTCGTCCAAGGTGGGCGGCAGGCCAGTCAGGTCGAAGCTCACCCGACGCAACCACGCGCGCTTGTCGGCGTCGGGGGCGGGCTGCATTCCGTTGGCTTCCAGCTTGGCCAGGATGTGCAGATCGATGGGGTCCAGGGCCCAACTCGGGTTCTGGACAGCCGGGGGATCGTGCCGCTGGGCCTGAGTGTAGGGCCATTCTTGCTTGGCGGCTTCGATGTCAATCGAATGCCGCACCACCGCCCGACTCTCGGTCCGGGGATCGGGGGCGCCCATGGCGACCCATTTGACCAGCAGATCAATCTCGGCCTGGGGCAGCTTGCCGTCCGGCGGCATCTCGTAGGTTTCGTAACGTACCGCCTCGATCAACACGCTTTCGTCGGGCTTACCCGGCACAATCGCCGGACCGCTGTCGCCACTGGTGACCCACCCATCGCGGACGTCCAGGGCCAGACCGCCCCCCGGCTCGCCGTCTTCCGAGGCGTGGCACTCGATGCACCGATTGACCAACAGCGGCCGAATGTGCTTCTCAAAAAACTCGGTCTGTTCCGGCGTCAGATCCTCGGCCAGGGCCAGGGATCCCATCGAGAACAGCGCGAGCAAACCGCCGACGAGAGCAGGTCTCATGAGTCGAGGCCGTCTCCGGGTCAAAGGGTCAGGTGCGTTGGGGCCAAGCCGATGTCCCACACTCGACAGTTCGGCTCGACGCATCAACAAGCTTCAATGCGTTGACGTTAATATGAGGGGCAACTGTGCTAGGGTCAAGAGTTTTTGAGTCAGGCCCCCAGAAAAACTGCTAGCATCTGGCCTCGCCGGCCTCTGTCTGGCAATCTAGGCAAAACGCATCGAGGGAATGGCATTCAACCCGTTCGATGGGATCGATTCCCGCGACGTCCTATTCTATGACTGTCCGCGGACTGTAACCAAAGCCCGCGGGCGGTCATGTTGACAACGTCGCCGCCACGTCCTGCTGCTCCGAGGAACTTCGCCGGATGGACCAAATCAACCGACCCGCCTTTGTTGGGGGCGTGCTGATGGCCGCCCTGCTGGCTGCACCGTTCGCCTGGGCGGACGATTCGCCGTCGCATGCGGTTGTGGCCGGGGGCTCGTTGGACGGGGCACTCCTGTTTGGCGAGCTGGGCTGTCAGGCCTGCCATCAGGCCGACCCCGCCGATCTGGGGTTGGCCGCGTATCAGGCTCCCGTGCTGAGCGAGGTCGGCAAACGTATTACCCCCCAGTACTTACGGCGATTCCTGACCGAGCCGCACGGCACCAAGCCCGGCACCGCGATGCCCGATGTGCTGGCCGGTCTGTCCGCCAATGAGCGGGAGCAGGCCGTCGACGAGCTGTTGCATTACCTCACGGGGCTGGGCGGGTCGATCGATCAGGTCGCCAGCGGCGCGACCCCGGTACACATCGATCAGGGACTGCGGCTGTTCCACACCGTGGGCTGTGTGGCCTGTCACCAGCCGCAAGCCGATCCGCAACGAACCCACGAGGCCGCCCTGCCGGTGCGACTTGAGGATCTGGATCCCGACGATCCCGAAGACGCCGAGCTGATTCGCCTGCTCCAGGGGCCCAAGAGCCGCCCCTTTGTGCCACTGGGCGACCTGGCCTCGAAGACCACCGTCGACGCCCTGGCCCAGTTTCTGGTCGACCCGCTGCATGTCCGACCCTCGGGCCGGATGCCCTCGATGAGCCTCACCGAGGCCGAAGCCCGCCGGCTGGCCGCCTACTTGCTCCGCGATCAGTACAACCCGGAAGAAATCGGCTGGTCGCCGGGCGTCGAAATCGCCTACTGGGACGGTGCCTTCAATCAGGTGCCCGACTTCGACAGCCTCGACCGGCCCCGCTGGCAGGGAATCGCCGAGGAAATCGACCCCAAGGTCGTCGAGCAGCAAGGCAAGATCAAGCTTCGCTCCAACTTCGCGATTCGCATACGGGGGGCGCTCAAGGTCCCCAAGACCGGCGAGTATCGCTTCTGGACCAATAGCGACGATGGCTCGGTGCTGTGGATCAATGGCGAGAAAGTCGTCGACAACGACGGCGTCCACGGTCCGCAGGAGCGCAGCGGCTCCGTGCGGCTGGAAGAAGGCCTGCACGAACTGGAAATCGGCTTCACCCAGCTTGGCGGCCCCTGGGAGTTTCAGGCGTGGTGGCAACCACCCGAGGGCAAGCGAGCGGCGATTGCCCCCGAGGCGTTGTTCCGCCAGGGGCACCTGATGATCCCCAAGGACGTGGAGACCCTCTCGGTCGATGCCGACAAGGCCGCCGCC
>JBJHDE010000102.1:5594-11784 GCA_050486385.1 Planctomycetales bacterium
CCAGCGGCTGGGCTGTGCCAGTTGCCACACCGTCGAGACCGAGGGCCAGCGTCTGGCCTCGATGATCGAAGCGCCTGCCAAGAACCAACTCAATCCGGCGTCGCCGGGCGGCTGCCTGAGCGAACGCGTCCCGCCGGGGCGTCCCCAATACGCGCTGTCCGACGAGCAGCGGGCGAGCCTGGCCGAGTGGATCAAGTCCAGTCGCCAGACGCCCGGCACACAGGATGAAGCCCGGTTGCTGACCCAAAGTCTCGAGGTGTTCAGTTGCCTGAACTGCCATGCTCGGGGCGACGAGGGCGGCTTGAGCAACGACCGCCGCGACTACTTTGTCAGCACCATCGAGATCGACCTGGGCGACGAGGGCCGCATTCCACCCAAGCTGGACCGGGTCGGGGCGAAGCTGACGCCCGAGGGCTTTGCCAAATACCTGTGGGAAGGCTTCAAGGCCCGCGAGTACGTGGCCGCGCGGATGCCGCAGTATGGCCGCGACAACGTGCATCACTTGCCCGGGGCCTTTGCCGCCGTCGATGCCGAACACCGCGTCGAGGTCGAGACGCCGTTCTCGGAGAAGCTGGTCGACGACGGGCGGCAGCTCATGGGCAAATCGGGGTTGGGTTGCGTCAACTGTCACGGCTTTGGCCCGTACAAGCTGCAAGGAGCCGCGGGCCTGGACCTGTGGCAAGTGACCGAGCGTTTGGATCCCGGTTGGACCCACGCCCTGCTTCGCGATCCGCAGGCGGTCACCCCAGGCACGCGGATGCCCAATGCCTTTGCCCAGGATCAGCCCGTCCAGACCGACATCCAGGGTGGCGATCCCGATCGGCAGATCGCCGCCATCCGGGCTTACCTCTCGGTGCAAGACAAGGGCGGCCTGCCCGAGGGGCTGCGGCCCAGCGATAGCAACCTGTTGGTGCCAGCCGAGGACCCCATCGTCTTCCGCACCTTCTTGCAAGGCGTCGGCGCGCACGCCGTGGCCGTGGGTTTCCGTCAGCGAACTCACATGGCCTTCGACGCCTTGCGGATTCGTTCGGCCAAGGCCTGGACCGGCGAATTCGTCAATGCCGACGCTGCCTGGCAGGGCCGGGCGGGCCAATACGCCCCGATCCCCCATCCCGAGCCGATTGATTTTCCGCCCGACAGCCCCTTCGCCGTGCTGGACGACGAGGCCGCAAGCTGGCCCAAGCTGGACATGACCAGCAAGCAGAATCCGCCGGGTTGGCGGTGGCGGGGTTACAAGTTCGATTCGGACCGGGTGCCCTCGTTCTTGTACAGCTTCAACGGTGTCGACATCGAAGAGCGGCCCAGCACCGCGTACCGTCTCGACGGCGCGCTGCTGCGGCGGACTCTCTCGCTGTCCAGCCAGACGCCGCCGGGTGGTTTGACCTTCCGCGCCGCGGTGGGCCAGACCATTGAACCCACCGGCGATGGCGATTTCCTGGTTGATGGTCGGGTGCGTGTCCACGTCGAAGGCGCGACCCCGCGGATTCGCGATGGCCAGCACGGCCGCGAACTTGTTGTTCCCGTCGAGTTTTCCGATCCCGCCTCGGGCCCCGCCCAGGCTCGCTTTGTCGTGGACTTCTCATGGTAGACTTCCTTCGAGTCGCTGGTGTGTTCTCGCGTTCGCTCGCCCTCGGCGGGGCATTGGCGCTGGTCATTGCCGCGCCCCTGCCGCTTGTCGGCCAGAACGCCCCGCGTCCCACCGAGGACGACTACTACCCGATGATCACCTTCCCGACGCCGCCCGAGGTGGTGCTCGAGGTCGGCGGTCTGGAATGGCTGGACGACGCCAAGACCCGGCTGGTCGCTTGCACGCGGCGTGGCGAAGTCTGGCTGATCGAGAATCCCTACGCCAAGCAGCCTCAACTGGCCCCGCCACCGGCGCCCGAAGGCGAACAGGCCACCGGCGAGGAGGTGCCGGCCGAGCAGATTGTCGCTTACAAGCAGATGCTGTTTGGGCTGCACGAACCGCTGGGCTTGCTGCGTCACCAGGGCTGGCTGTACACCGCGCAGCGGGCCGAGCTGTCGCGGATGAAAGACACCAGCGGCGACGATCGCATCGATCTGGTCGAGACCGTGAACAACTCCTGGGAGACCAGCGGCGATTACCACGAGTACGCCTTCGGCCCCGAGCTGGCCAAGGACGGACTGATGTGGATCACGCTGAATCGCCCCTTCGGTGGCCAACCCGAAGGCACCGCCCACTGGCGAAGCTGGGCGGTCACCGTCGACCCGGCCACCGGCGAGATGGTCCCCCGCGTAACCGGCCTGCGGAGCCCGGCTGGGATTGGCCAGAACCTGGCCGGCGACATATTCTTTTCCGACAATCAGGGCGAGTGGGTGCCCGTCTGCAAGCTGAGCCACATCACCGCCGGGCCGTTTCACGGTCACCCGGTGGGCCTGCATTCCACCGACCGCCCCGACAGCCCGTTCAAGTTGCCCGACGGGGCAAAGAGCATTCCCAGTGGCCTGCCGCTGGCGGAGGCCGCCGACCGCATCCACGGCTTCACCTTGCCGGCGATTTGGTTCCCCTACCCGCACATGGGCAAGAGCCACTCCGACGTGCTGTGCGACACCACTGAGGGCAAGTTTGGCCCCTTCGCCGGACAAATGTTCGTGGGCGACCAGGCCAACGCCATTGTCATTCGCTGCACCGTCGAGCAAGTCAACGGCCAGTACCAGGGCGCTTGCTACCCGTTCCGCCGGGGCTTCCAGTGCGGCGTGCTCCGCATGACCTGGGGACACGATGGCAGCATGTTCTGCGGGCAGACCAATCGCGGCTGGGGCTCCAGTGGCGGCAAGCCCCACGGCTTGCAGCGGATTTCTTGGAGCGGCAAGACCCCGTTCGAGATTTACGAGGCCACCGCCGAGCCCGACGGCTTCACGCTGACGTTTACCATGCCGGTCGATCCCGAAACCGCCGGCGATCCGGCCAGTTACCGCTCGAAGCGCTGGACCTACTATCATCACTCGGGCTATGGCTGCCCGCCGGTCGACGAGCACCCGGTCGAGATCCGCAGTGCCACCGTCAGCGACGATCGCAAAAGTGTCCGCCTGGTGCTCGACAGCCTCAAGCGGTGCTATGTTCACGAACTGCGGGCCGAGGGGGTCCGTTCGGCCGCAGACAACCTGCCGCTGTTGCACCCCGACGCCTACTACACGCTGAACCACATTCCCGCAGCCGAGTGACGACCATCGCCACCCCCGATCCCCAATCGACCGAACGGCCCGAACTCCGCGTGGCCCTGCACGTGGCCGATCTCGCGGGCCGGCTGCTGCTGGACTACTTTGAACGCGGCGTCGCCATCGAGCAGAAGGCCGCCGCCAACTTAGTCTCCGAGGCCGACATCGAGGCCGAGCGGGCGATCGTGGCGGCCATCCGTAGCGCGTTTCCCGCCGACGAGATCCTCGGCGAGGAAGACCACCCAGCGGACCTCAACGCCGAGCGCTTGTGGGTGGTCGATCCGTTGGACGGCACCAACAACTTTGTCCACCGCATTCCGCACTTTGCCGTCAGCATCGCCTTCTACGAAGCTGGGCAACCGCAGTTGGGCGTGGTCTTCAATCCCGCCCGGCAAGACCTGTATGTGGCCAGTCGGGGCGAAGGGGCCACACACAACGGCCGCCCGGTCGCGGTGAGTGCCGCCGAACGGCTGGACGAGGTGCTGGTGGCCGTGGGCTTCTATTACGATCGCGGGGCGATGATGGAGGCCACGCTCAAGGTGATTCGCGACCTGTTTGGCTCCGGGGTCCACGGCATCCGCCGCTTTGGTACCGCCGCGTTGGACCTGTGCCAGGTGGGAGCGGGCCTGTTCGGAGGCTATGCCGAGTACCATCTGGCGCCCTGGGACTTTGCCGCCGGGCGGCTGTTTGTCGAGGAAGCCGGCGGCCAGGTCACCACCTGCCGCGGTGACGCACTGCCCTTGGCCCCCGGCGGCGTGTTGGCCTCCAATGGCCGGCTGCACGCCGCCCTGGCCGAGATCACCCAGCGGCATCACCCCGGGTAATCGGCCGGCCACGGTGACCTGTTCCCCGAAATCCTGGCCACACCGCCCCGGGGCCGCCACCACTGCGGCAAGGCGTCGCGTGGCAAACCATCGCTGCGACAAAAGGCCCACTCGCCCGGGTGAGCGCCAAGCGTGTACGATCCGAATGTAATTGGTAACACCTCTCTTTTCGGCCTCGGCGGAGACGACCACGATGGTTGCTGCAATTGAACTCGATGACCCCTTGGCCTTGTGCGAGTTGATCCTCAGCGTCTGCGACAGCCGTTGCACGCTGCCCAACGATGGGCTGGGACCGAACACCCGCGGTGGCGAGGCCGATTGCATTGCCGCCCAGGTCCGCGGCATCTGGAACTGGATCGTGTACAACGGCACGCCGACTCGGCACCAGACCGAAGAACTGCTGCGGTTGGCCGATTGGGCCAAGAGCCAAGCCTGACGATTCGCTGGCCCACCCGCCAGCGTTGATGCAGCCAAGCGACTTCGAGACAGCTTGCCCCCGCGGCGAGCCCTCCCGAGGCCGCTTGGCTGCTTGCGTTTTTGAGGTTGGGGCTGGCGGCAATCCGCCAACGTCGCCCCAGCCCCCCCAACCCGCCGCCGTCGAGCGACGGACATTCTCCAGAAACTCGGCTTGCCCTGCGCACGCCTTCCGGCCTATTCTCCCCGCCGGGAATGGAGTTTCCCCCTCCTCAAGCCAGCCCCACTCGAACGAAGGGAATCGTTTCGTGGGATGTCGCCTGCCTTATCGACGTCGCGCACCGACGCGGGTCCGGTCGCCCCTCGCGACCTGGGACGAGTCCCTGCGCCCGGTTACCGGACGAATCGCCGCTGGCGGCGGCTGACCCCCAGGCCCGCGAACCGTGGGCCACGTTGAACATCCCCTCGTTCCTTCGGCCTGGATCGCCCTCCCTCGACGGCTCACGCGATGACGCTCGACGCTTCCACCTTGCTGCCCGCCCTGGCGACCGCGGCTTCGGCCCTGGTGCTGGGCGGTCTGCTCAGCGGGGTGGCCCGGCGGATCGCCGTGCGGGTGGGCTTGGTGGATCGCCCCGACCCGGGCCGCAAGCATCATCACGAACCCACGCCGCTGTTGGGCGGGCTGGCGGTCTACGCCTCCCTGGCCGTGTGCCTGGCGGCCGGTTGGTGGCTCTGGCCCGCCGCCTGGACCGCCAACGAAGCCCAACGGGCGGTGAGTCTGCCTTGGGTGGCCCTGACCTGTGGCGGAGCCTTGTGCTTGCTGGGTCTGTGGGACGATGTCCGTAACCTCCGCGCCCATCACAAATTGCTGGTCCAATGCCTGATGGCCGCCGGCCTGGTCGGGGCGGGCTACGGGATCACCGGTGTGCTGCTGGTCGGGCAACTGTGGCCGTTGGGGGCGGTGGCGGCCCTCATCTCGGTGCTGGTCATCGCCGCGGGCATCAATGCGATTAACTTTTTGGACGGCATGGACGCCCTGGCCGGCACCATGGCGGCGATCGCCTGCCTGGGCATGGGCCTGTATGCCAGCCTGGCCGACCGGCCCGACTTGCTGTTTGTGTCGGCCGCACTGCTGGGCGCCGTGGGTGGGTTTCTTCTGCACAATCGCCCACCGGCCCGACTCTACCTGGGCGACTGTGGCAGCTTGTGCCTGGGTGTGGTCGTCACGGTGATGGCCCTCGAAGTCGGCGTCGCTTGGCCCGACGCCTCCGGCGGCCTGCCACTGCAAACCGGAGTCTTCGTCGGCCTGATGATCCTACCCGTGCTGGACATGGCCCTCGCCGTAATTCGCCGCGTGTTGTGCGGGCGTCGGGTGTGGGGCGACGCGCCCCCACCGCGGATCGCCCGGCTTCGGCAGCGGATGACCGATCTGGTGCGGCAGCTCTTGGAACAAGCCGACTGTGGCCACGTTCACCATCGCCTGCGGCAACGCGGCCTGAGCGTCCACGAATCGTTGCTGGTCTTGGCCGTGGTCGCGGTGGCCGGCACGGGTTCGGCCCTGGTGGGCCTGGCGACCGGGCTGGGATGGCCGGTGTGGATGCTGCTGGGCAGCGTGTTCCTGCTGGGCGTGGGCCTGCGACTGGTCGGCCACGTCGAGTGGTTTCTGATCCACTGGCACCTGCAAAGCCTGTTGGGCCTGCGGCAGGGCGTAAAATTCAACGGGGGTCTGACCTCGGCGGCCCATCGGCTGCTGGCCGGGCATCATCGCCACC
>JBJHDE010000103.1:0-11730 GCA_050486385.1 Planctomycetales bacterium
GTGCTGGGCTCGCCCCAGAGCATCACCGACTTGCCCGTCGAGCAAATGCGGGCGTGCTTTATCCAACGCTACAGCCCCAGCAACATGGTGCTGGCCGCCACCGGCAAGGTGGAGCCCGAGACGTTGGTCACCCTGGCCGAACAGGCCTGCGGTGCCTGGGAAGGCCCCACCGTCGGTCGGGCGTGTCGGCAGCCCTTGCCGCCCGAACCGGAATTGTACGTCGTGCATTATCCGCAGGCGGTGCAGAGTTATGTCTTGCAACTCATTCCCGCGCCGCCACCGGATATTGACGTGCGTGTGGCGACGGTTCTGTTAACCTTCATTCTGGGCGATGCCCCCGGCGGACGCTTGTACTGGGACTTAGTCGATAGCGGCCTGGCCGAGACCGCCACGGTGAGTTATCAGGACTTCACCGAATGCGGCGTGTACTCCAGCTTTTTCACCTGCCAGCCGGAAGACACCGAGGAACTGCTCGCGCGAGTTCAGGCGATTTATCACAGGTTCCGTGAGGGCGTGACGGAAAAGGAACTCCGTCATGTGAAGAACAAAATTGCCTCCAGCGTGGTGCTCTCGGCCGAGCGGCCGCGGTCCCGGCTGTTTGTTGTGGGACGGCGTTGGGCCCAGCGGCAAGAGTACCGCAGCATTCAAGACGACCTGGAACAGGTGGAGGCGGTGACCTGCGACGACATCCAGCGGATCCTGGATGCGTATCCCTTGGATCGTGGCGTCACCATGGTGGTTGGGCCGCGCGAGACGCTCGAAGACGCGGCCGAGTAAACACTTCGCATGTCCCTGCTGGCATGCCGCCCTGAGCGTCACTCGCGGCTGGCCAGGCGCTGTTCGCTGGGTGAGCCCCGCGAACCGTTGCGGTGATCGGCCACGTTCGGGCGTTCACGCGCGGGACGCCGACGGTTGCCGCCGTTGGGACCGCCCAAGAATCTCAAATGGCCCTGGCCCAGCAGGTCCTCGACCCGCCGCCGCAACTCGGGGTCGAGCTGCACCTTGACCTTGTCACTGCGGAGCAGGGCCTTGGCCCCGTCGGCCAAACAAAGAAACAGGTCGACCGGAATCTCGCCGGGGTAACCGCGAAGAATCTGAAATAAACTTTCCAGCCCCGTGGCGCCGTGCTCGTCTTCGTACAAGCGAATCATCACCCGCTTGGTAAATCGTTGTTCCAGCTCGGTAATGGGATACAACTCTTGAACAACGAGATTCACTTCGTCGCTGCCGGGACGTTTATCAATGGTCCCCCGGGCGGCCACCATGGCATCGTGCTGCACCAACTCCTGGCAATTGGCAAACTCCTCGGGCCATACGATGCAGCGGACCAGGCCGTCCATGTCTTCCAGGTCGAACATGGCGTAGCGCGTGACCGTGCTGCCGGGCCGCGGTCGCTTGGTATTGGATAGCTTCAAGGACGAGATCATCCCGCCGACCAGCACTTCGGCCTTGTTGGACAGATCGGCCAGTTCATTGGTGCGATGCGTGCAAAAACTGCTGAGCGTGGTTTCATGCTCGCTGAGCGGGTGACTGGTAAGAAAGAAGCCCAGCACCTCTTTCTCGCAGGCGAGCTGCTCCTTGGCCTCCCAGGGCGGAACATCGGGCAGGCTCTGGACGGCACTCTCGGTGGCCTCGTCGTCGCCGAACAGGTTTTTCTGCCCGCTGCGGCGATCGGCCTGGGCCTGCGATCCGGCCTGCAGGGCCTTGTCCAGGGCATGAATGAGTTGCGCGCGATGGCCGCCCAGGGAATCGAACGCACCGGCCTTGATCAGGCTTTCCAGCACCCCTCGGCCCACGGTGGCCGCGTCGAGCCGCTCGCACAAGTCGTACAGATCGCGGTAGGGGCCGTTGGCCCGCCGTTCGGCGACCAGCGATTCACACGCCGCCTGCCCACAGCCCTTGATGGCGGACAGGGCGAACAGGATCACGTCGCCATCGACGTTAAAGTCGGCATCCGAGCGGTTCACATCCGGTGGCAGCACCGTGATGTTCATGCGGCGGCAGTCTTCGATATGTTCGACCAGCGGATCCTTCCGCTTGAAGTTGCGGCCGTCGACATCGCTGCTCAGTAGCGCCGCCATAAACTCCGTGGGATAATGTGCCTTGAGGTAAGCCGTGATGTAGGCAATCAGCGCATAGGCCGTACTGTGCGACTTATTGAAGCCGTAGCCGGCAAACTGTTCGATCAGGCCGAACAGGCTCTCGGCCTCCTTGCGGGCCACGCCCTTGTCGCCGGCGCCCTTGATAAACTCCTGCCGGAACTTGGCGATCTTGTCGAGTTTCTTCTTGCTGATCGCCTTAATGCAGGTGTAGGCATCGGGCAGGGCAATATCGCCCAGACCGTTAAGAATCCGCATGACCTGCTCTTGATACACCATAATGCCGTAGGTCTCTTCCAGGACCTCGCGCATCACGGGGTGAGCGTAGCTGGGCTGTTTGCGGCCATGTTTGATATCGATGTAATCGTCAACCATGCCGCCCTTGAGCGGCCCGGGACGATACAAGGCGTTGGTCGCGATGATGTCGTGAAAGCCGTCGGGCTTCATTCGCTGGAGCAGATCACGGATGCCGCCGCTTTCCAATTGGAATACGCCCTTGGTCTCGCCCCGACACAACAGCGCATAGGTGGCCGTGTCGGTCAGGGGCAGCGTGTAGGGATCCAGCCGCTGCCCGCGATTCCGCTCGATGAGCTGCACGCTCCGCGAAATCATCGTCAGGTTCCGCAGCCCGAGAAAGTCCATCTTCAACAGGCCGGCGGCTTCGACATCGTTCATCGCCCACTGGGTGATGACTTCGTCCTTGCCCGGGACCCGCTGCAAGGGCACGTACTCTTCCAGCGGCTGGTCGGCAATCACCACGGCCGCGGCGTGCGTGCCCACGTTGCGGGCCAGGCCCTCGATTTTTCGAGCGAAGTCCAGCACCTCCCGGACTTCCGGGTCCGCGTCGTAGGCCCGTTTCAGTTCGTCGCTTTGCTGCAGGGCCTCGTCGAGCGAAATGCCCAACTGATCGGGCACCATCGCCACAATCGAATCGACCTTGACTAGCGAAACCCCCTGCACTCGGCCCACGTCGCGGACCGCGGCCCGGGCGGCCAACGTGCCGAAGGTGCCAATCTGGGCGACGTTCTCGCTGCCATACTTTCGCTTAACGTACTCGATGACCTCGCCGCGACGCTCCTTTTCAAAGTCGATATCAATATCCGGCGGTTCCTTGCGGCTGTCGTCCAGGAACCGTTCAAACAGCAAATCGTAGCGGAGCGGGCAGACGTGACTCAGATACAGGGCGTAAGCCACAAGCGCTCCCACGCCCGAACCACGCGCGGTGGCCTGAATGCCGGCCTCCTTGGCGTAGTTTACAAAGTCCCAGACAATCAAGAAGTAGTTGGGAAAACCCAACCGCTCGATACACCCCAGTTCGCGATCCAGCCGGGCAATGACATCCGGGTGCAGCGTGCCGCCGATCGTACCGTCGACCCACCGCTCGGGCGCGTTCTGATAGCGTTCGGTGAGGCCTTGCAGACACAACTCGCGGAGATAATCCGACGAGGTGCGGCCCTCTGGCAATTGAAACACCGGAAAGTGCCGATGCTTGCCCAATTCGAGGTCGATATCGACCGAATCGGCAATCTCTTGACTGCGGGCCAGCACGTCCTCGTGCCCGGCAAAATGCTCGAGCATTTCCTCAGGGCTGCGCAGAAAGAACTCGCTGCCCTCCATCCGCATGCGGTTGCTGTCGGTGCGGAACTTGCCGGTATTGATGCACAACAGCACATCCTGGGCATCGGCGTCCTCGCGGTTCACATAGTGGGCGTCGCTGGTGGCCACGACAGGCAGGCCCACGCGGTTGGCCACTTCGAAGGCGCCTTCCATCGCCAAGCGCTGGATCTCCAGCCCGTTGTTTTGAACCTCCACGAAGTAACGATCGCCAAACACCTTGTGAAACCACTGGGCGACTTCAATAGCGCGATTCAGGTCGGGCTCGCTGCCGCGAATAATGGCGCTGGAGAACTCGCCCGACACGCAACCACTGAGACAGATGATGCCTTCGTTGAACTGTTCCAGCAGTTCGCGGTCGATGCGGGGCTTGTAATAAAAGCCTTCCAGAAACGCCCGGCTGGCCAACTTGACCAGGTTGCGAAAGCCCGTGCGGTTCTGGGCCAGCAGCGTCAGGTGGTAGGCGGCCTCCTTCATGCTGCCGCCTTCGCGACTGCGACGGTGCCCCGGGGCCACGTAGGCTTCGTAACCCAAAATTGGGTTGATGCCGCCCGCCCGGGCCTTCTGATAGAACTCCAGGGCCCCGTACAGGTTGCCGTGGTCGGTCAGGGCCAGCGAGTTCATGCCGCGATCTTTGACCGCCTGAATCATCTGGTCCAACCGCCCTGCCCCGTCCAGCAAACTGAAGTGGCTGTGGCAGTGCAGGTGGACGAACGGCGGTACCTTCCTGGTCGAGCCTTGGCTCATGGGCACGTCCTCTCGCGATCCCGAGCAACAGCCGAGGGCTACGCCCAAAGCGGCCTGCCCGGACTGGTGTGCTGGCAGTGCTAGCACCTTATCGATCGGGGGCCGCATTGGCCAGGGCGACCGGGCGGACTAATAAACATTTGTCTATTATGTCGGCCAATCGCCGGGCGAACCAGAGCGGTTTGCGGAGAATTTGCCGGCGGGCCTGTGGGAAGGGCCTATTCGGCGGCTTTGAGGGCCCGATCGATCAGCTCGGCCGGCATCCAGCGGCGGGCCTTGCCCAGATGCCAGCCCGAATTCTGGAACACCTCGCCGGCGGCTTCCAGCCCGCCCCAGGTGAGCTTCACATCGGGACGAAACTCCGCAAGTCGTTTCACATCCTCGGGTTCCAGCAGGCTGTTGCCAAGATCCAGCTCTTCAAGCGACTCGGCGGCCAACAGCGGTCGCAGGCCACCCTCGAAGGTTAGATAGGTCTCTTTGAAGACGACCTTGCGAATCTTGGGCAGTCCCCCCAACACTCTTGCGGTGCGATCTGTGAGTTCCTCGGCCCAGAAGGGTCCGAGGTTGATCTCCTCCAGTCGGGGGTGATCCTTCCACGCGGCCATGCCGACGTCGCTGATGCGTGTGTGCCACAGGCCCAGCGAGGTGATCGCCGGCAGCTTGGCGGCGGCTTCGAGCCCCGCGTCGGCCAGTCCCCCGCCGGCCAGGGTCAGGTGGGTCAAGTGCGGCAGGTCGTGCAAGGCGGCCAGGCCCGAGCCATCAAACTCCTCGATGGGGACCGAGCGGTCGTGGAAGTTGCTGTTGTGCCATAAGGTCAATCGCTCGAGTCGCGGGAACTGGGCGAAGACGGCCAGCTCTTCGTTGGTGAAGGCCGCCCGATCGGCCGAGAACCGCACGACGTGGCCCGACTCGGCGTCGAGTTCCACCCGGGCCCAGCCCTTGTCGGGCGCATCGCTCTTGAGGCCGCGAGCTTCCAGCCGCACCAGGCGGCCTTGCCGATCGGTGTTCGCGGTGGGCGGATGCGTGAATCGCGCGGCGATGACCTCCCAGGCGGCTTGTTCCTTGGCGTGCGGCAATCCGGCCGCGGGCTCATCGGCCCCGACGACCGAATGCAGGGCCACGGCCACGGTCCATGTCAACATGATTGCGGCGGTTCGCATGGCCAGGGTCCTGAAAGGAAGTTGGGGATGAGTAAGAGCACTGTTCACTCGGACCAGATTCACAAGCCGGAGGCGGTGTTCATGACGGCTGGGTTCAACCCACGCCGACCCGTGCGGCGATCAAGGCGTCAAGCTCCTGCTTGAGCCTGGGCAGAATCGCGTCGTAGGGAAAGGCCCCGAGTTCCTCGCTCCGCCGCTTGAGATTCACATAATTGGGTCCGCACCATAGGCCCAAGTCGGCCTGGTCGGTCTCGCCGGGACCATTCACGCGGCAGCCCATCACGGCAATCGTGATTGCGTGATCTTCGGCGTAGCGGGTGATTTCACGCACCTGCTCGGCCAATTCGATAAAGGCCTCGTTCTCGACCCGCGAGCAACTCGGACAACTGATAATGTTGAGTCGATCGCCGCCAAAGTTGACCACCGTGCGGACGCGACCGTTGCGAATGTCGTCCAGAATCTGATGCCCAGCCACGACCTCTTCATGCTTGCGGACATTGGGCAACGTCAGCGAGACCCGCACCGTGTCGCCGATGCCTTGACCAATGAGTTGTTCAAACGCGATCCGCGTTTTGATAATGCCCTCGGGCGGCATGCCAGCCTCGGTGACGCCCAGGTGCAAAGGCACGTCGGGGCGTTGTTCGGCAAAGCGGCGATTGATTTCAATCACCTGGGCCGGGTCGCTGTCTTTCAACGAGACCACATAGCGGGTGAAGCCCAGCGAGTCGAGAAACTCGCAGTGATCCCAGGCGCTTTCCAGCATCGGCGAGATGCTGTCGTGGTCGGCATACTTCTCGGCCTTGGCTGGATCGACCGATCCGCAATTCACGCCCACTCGCAAGGCGATGTCGTGCGCGGCGGCCAGGTCGGCCAGGTAACGCACCTTCTCGTGCCAGTGCTTCTGCCGTTCGTGATGATACAGGTGCCCGGGGTTGTAGCGAATCTTGTCGACATGCGGAGCGACCAGTTCGGCCATCCGATAATTTTCTTGCAAATCGACTGAGAGGTTCGCCGGCGTCTGTTGGCGAATCTCGGCCAGGGCCGCCGCGTCCTTTTTGTTATCGACGGCAATCCGCACCACGCCGGCCCCCGCCTCGTGAAGCTGATTGGCCTGGGCGACCGTCGCGGCAATATCCTGGGTGTGGGTGGCGCACATGCTTTGCACCACGATTTGATGACCATCGCCCACGGTGACGGTCCCGATCCGCACCGCTCGTGTCGGATTCCGTGGCAATTCCATATCCCTGTTGCCCCCCGATGAGGTTTAGGCCCTGGCGACTCAAGTGGGTGCTCGCCAGGCCAAGCCGTGTGCTTCCCTGATGTGACCCCAAGCTCCAAAAGGCGATTGTTGGTTGCCCAACACGATGTGGGCACTTTCGCTGGCTCGGTGGCAGCCAACCGACAACGGACTTTTCCGCAAGGCGTCCCTGACATTCTATCGAACCCGGTCACCACCGACGAGCCCGCCGCCAGCGGCCCTGCTGGCGGACTGCGCTTGCATCACGAGCAGTCGGGATAGAGCGCCCGGCTGACGCAGCCAAACTCGGCCTGCGAGGTGGTCGCCTGGAAGTCGGCCAGATAGCCCAGCCGGCTGGAGGTCGCCGACGGTTGCCAATCGCGACGCCGAGCGGCCAGTTCTTCGTCTTCAATCTCCAACGTCAGGCTTCCCGCCAACAGGTCGAACGCAATCGTGTCGCCGTCGCGGACCAGGGCGATGGGGCCGCCCACGGCCGCCTCGGGCGAACAGTGGACGCCAATCGCTCCGTGGGAAACGCCCGACACGCGGGTGTCGGACACGAAGGCCACTTGGCCATCCAACTCGGGGACCGACAGGGCGGCGGTGGCCACCAGCACCTCGGGCATGCCCGCGGCGACCGGTCCCAGGCCGCGCAGCACGATGACATGGCCGGGGCGAATCTCGCGTTGCTCGACGGCGCGGACGATCTCGCGGGGATCTTCAAAGCAAATCGCCTTCCCGCGGAAGGTGGGATCCTCGCGGCTGGAGACCTTAAACACCACACCACCCGGGGCCAAGTTGCCGAAACAGATCTGCATATCGGCGTGGCCCTTGAAGGGGCGTTCGCAGGGGGCGATCAGGTCCTGGTCCTCGGGCAACGCCTTGAGCAGCCCATTGGCTTCCCAGGCGGCCAGGTTCTCGGCATGGGTCGCCCCGGTGACCGTCAAGCAATCGCCATGCAGCCAACCGGCGCGAAGCATCTGAGCCAGCACCAGCGGGGTGCCGCCGAGTCGGTGGAGGTCGAACATCGTCCGTCGCCCGCGGGGGGCGAAATTGCAGATGACCGGGGTTCGCCGCAGAATGGGTTGCACATCGGCCAGCGTGAAGGGCACGTTGGCCTCGCGGGCCAGGGCCAGCAGGTGCAGTACCCCATTGGTCGAGCCCCCAATCGCCGCCATCGTGACCGTGGCGTTTTCGAAGGCCTTGCGGGTGAGGATGTCGCTGGGCCGAATCTGCTTCTCCAGCAAGCCCCGCAACAGCAGGCCCGCCTGGCGGCATTCGATGCGTTTCTCGTCGCCGACGGCGGGAATCGAGCTACTAAATGGCGGAGCCAGACCGAGGGCCTCAAGCATCATCCCCCAGGTGTTGAAACTGGCGGCGATGCCGCATCCCCCCGGTCCGGGGCAGGCACGGCGGAGGACCTCGTCGGCCTGCTCCTGCGAGATCGCCCCCACCGATGCTTGGGCCTGCGAGTCGTAAACGTCCAGAATTGTGACGTCCTTGCCCCCCACACAGCCCGGGGCGATGCTTCCCCCGCTGAGCACCAAACCGGGCAGATTGCTGCGTGCCAGGGCCATGGCAAAGCCGGGGCCGTTCTTATCGCAGCAGTGCAGGCCCACCAGGGCGTCGTAGCAATGGCTGGTGGCCACGCATTCGGCGCTGTTGGCAATCAGGTTGCGACTGGGCAAGCTGGCTTGGCCGCCCTCGTGCCCCTGAGTGATGTTGTCGCTCACCCCGGGCGTACCAAAGGCAAAGCCCAACAATCCCGCTGATTGGCAACCGGCGACCACCTCGCGGCCCAGCTCGTAAGCATGCACGTTGCAAAGGTTTCCCTCCAGCAACGGCACCCCCACGCCGACCTGCGGCCGGTCGAAATCCTGGTCGGAGAGGCCCAAGCCGTAATAAAAGGCGGTCACGCCCCGCTGCCATCCCCGGGTGAGTTGTCGACTATTCCAATTGAGGGGTTCGGTCATGGTGTCCCGCGCATCGATGTTGGGCCTGGAGCCAGCCAGCGAGGCGGGATTATCAAGCCCCAAGCCCCCAGGGTCAACGAGGGGGCCGGACATCGCGAATTCCACAGGGGTCAATAGCCCATCAGGCGAGTGCGACCAGCCACCCCAGAATTCCCCTTGACGCCAAATGGGTGTTTCATACGATAATTTGAAACACGTGTTTGAACCACGAGGTAGTCCCCCGATGACCACCGACGACGCCCCCCGGACCCGCCTGATCGAAGCGGCCGGGCCCATTTTTGCCGAGAAGGGCTACCAGCAGGCGACGGTCCGCGAGATCTGTCAGCGTGCTGAGGTCAACGTTGCGGCCATCAACTACTACTTCGGGGATAAACAGCGGCTGTACATCGAGTGCGTCAAGTTCGCGCATGCCGCTGCCAGCGAGCGGGTGCCCTTGCCCGAATGGCCCGCTGGCGCCACGCCCGAAGAAAAGCTCCGCGAGTTTGTGCGGGTGACCGTGCTGCGAACCCTGGGCTGCAAGCCGGCCGCCTGGCAGGTGCAATTGATGATGCGGGAGGTCAATCAGCCCAGCGAAGCGGTGCGGGAGATTCTGGATGAGTACATCCGTCCGCATTTTGCCTTGGCGTGCGAGCTGTTTGGCGAGGTGTTGCCCCCGGACACGCCGAACCATGTGAAGCAGAAGTTGTCATTCAGCCTGGTGGGGCAATGTCTGCAATACAAGCTGGCGGGCGAGATGCTGCCGATGCTGATTGGCCCCGAGACCGTCCAGACCGAGTTTACGACCGAAAAGCTGATCGAGCACATCACGCAGGTCACCTTGGCAAGCGTCGGGCTGGGCCCACCGTTTGGCGACGCTCATCCGACAAGCCGGTCACTCGCCAGCGAGGACTGAGAACCTGGCCGTGGTGGCCCATCGAAAGTGATGGTGCCGTGGGACGCGATTGTTGAAACCTGGACCTGGGAACAAGGCGAACCTGAAATGGCTGAGCGACCCTGGCATTGGCTGCTGCAAGGCTTCCTCTCGCTGCTGCTGCTGGCGGTGGGCGCGGGGACGATGCTGCTGTTGGCGATGTTCGCCGAGCCGCCCGCGGTCGAGCAACCTCAGGCGCGTCCGCCCAAGGTCGAGGTGGCCGATGTTCAGGTCTTTCGCAATTCGGTCACGCTGGAGGTTCACGGCGAAGTCGTTCCGTCGCGGGAGGTTGTGCTCAGTGCCGAGGTCGCCGGACGCATCGTCGAGATGCACCCCCGCGCCGAGGCCGGCCGCTTTGTGACGGACGACCCCGAGCTGGTGTTGATTGAAATTGATCCCCGCGACTACGAGTTCGAAATCCGTCGGCTGTCCAGCGAACTGGACCAGTCCGAGGGACATCTCAGCGAATTGCTCATTGAAGAAGAAAACACCAAGCGGCTGGTCGAGTTGGCGCGGGCGCAGTTCGAGTTGCAAGAGAGTTTGTTCGCCCGGCGACAGCGGCTGTATCAGGGTGGCTCGCTGACCGTGGGCGCCTTGGAAGAAGCCAAGCAGACCCGACTGACGACCGAGAACGCGCTGGCCACGCTCGAAAACCAGGCGCGGTTGCTGTCCACCCGGCAGCAGCGGTTGCGGGATGCGATTGCCTTGTCGACGATTCAGCTTGAGCGGGCTCAATTGGACTTGGAGCGGACCAAGATTCACTCGCCCGTCAACGGCGTGGTCATTGAAGATCATGTCGAACAGAACGACTTCGTGACCCGGGGCACGCCGCTATTGACGATTGAAGACACCTCGCGGATCGAGGTGTCCTGCAAGCTCACGCCGCAGGAGTTGTATTGGGTTTGGGCCCAGCGACCCAGCCTGTCGGAAGGCGACCTGCTTGATCCCCGCGCCACCGGTTATGAATTGCCACGGACGCCAGTAACGGTGTCCTACGACCTGGCCGGCCGGACCTACGAGTGGAATGGCTATCTGGATCGGTACGAAGGTTTGGGCCTCGATCCGGTGACGCGGACCATTCCCTGCCGGGTGGTCGTCGAAGACCCGCGGGATGTGCGGGTCCGCCCCCTGGAGGGCGAGCCGGCCGAGTCGGTGCGTCCCGTCTCGGGCCCGCCGGCCTTGGTGCGAGGCATGTTCGTTGGGTTGGCGATCCAGACGCAACCGCAAGTGGAATTGGTGGCCTTGCCCAAGGCCTCGTTGCGGCCGGACGGTTCGGTATGGTGGATGGACGATGACGCCCGGGTCCACCGCACGCAGGTCAATGTGGCGTTTCATCTGCGAACGCAGGTGCTGTTGCACGCCGCACAGACTCGCCTGGCCCCAGGGATGCGAGTCGTGACCTCGCCCGCCGCCGTGTTGCACAATGGACAGCAAGTCGCCGTGGCCCATGGAAACGGTAAGCTCGACCCACACCGCGAGACCGCGGCTCGACCGCCGACGACCAGCAGCCCCCGATGACGAGTTTCCGTGGAGATTGCGTTGTGAACGACAAGCCGCGGATGCCGTGAGATTCACATGTGTATGTGGGGCACGTTTGATCCTCGGTGGATCAGGCCCCAACCCGAACTCGGTCGCCCCACCGCAGCCGCTGCCCGACAGGTTTCTCACTTAACGCCAGACGGTTGAATTCATGAAGCGGGTCATTCGCTGGGCGGCGACCAACGGCCCGGCCATGAATATGCTGATGCTGCTGGTGCTGATCTCGGGCGGGTTGGCGCTGTCGTTGTTGCAGCGCGAGCAGTTCCCCGATTTCGAG
The DNA here is from genome assembly GCA_050486385.1 of Planctomycetales bacterium. Taxonomy (GTDB): domain Bacteria; phylum Planctomycetota; class Planctomycetia; order Pirellulales; family Pb10988; genus JBJHDE01. The sequence goes on from JBJHDE010000103.1 coordinate 11,557, forward strand.
CTGGAGATCATTCTCGTCACGGTGCCCTACCCCGGCGCCAGCCCTGACGAGGTCGAGGAGGGCATCTGCCAGAAGGTCGAAGAAGCGATTCGGTCGATCGCGGGCATTAAGAAGATGACCAGCGTGGCCATGGAAGGCTCGGGGACGGTGGTGATCGAGCTGTATGAGAACGTC
>JBJHDE010000104.1:0-11693 GCA_050486385.1 Planctomycetales bacterium
GCTCGGCTCCGCGGCTTGGTGTTTTGGTCAAACCAGTTTGAGTGGCCCCCCGAGGCGCCCAACTGGCGTCGGTCTCACTTGGCGCTTTCGGCGGATTGGCCCGAGATCTTGTTCGTCGGGCGAATCATGACCAGCCCGTTACGAGGGCCCGGCACGCCGCCATAAATCAGCAGCAGGTTGTTCTCGGTATCCACCCGCACAACCTTGATGTTGCGGGTGGTGACCCGCTCGTTGCCCATCTGACCCGGCATCTTGCGGCCCTTGCGGACACGGGCGGGCGTGGTGTTCTGGCCGGTGCCACCCATGTGGCGGTGGACCTTCTTGACACCGTGGGTCGCCCGTTGGCCGGAAAAGTTGTGCCGCTTCATGGCACCCTGGAAGCCGCGCCCCTTGCTGATGGCGGTCACGTCGACGGCCTTCACTTCTTGGAACGTCGAGAGATCCAGCTTCTGGCCGACCTCGAACTTCGACGAATCAGTGCGGAACTCGCGGATGTACCGCGGGGGTTCGCAATCGGCCTTGGCGGGCAGGCTCACGCCGGCGGCTTGCCGGGCCTGATTTCGCTTGCTGTCGAGCCGGGCGACGTGGCCGCGCTCGCTGCGTCGGGCCCGCGTTCGCTTCTTCTCTTGGAATCCCAACTGCACGGCCTCGTAGCCGTCATTCTCAAGGGTCCGGAGCTGCAACACCGTGCAGGGGCCCACTTGCAAGACCGTCACCGGGACGACGGTGCCGTTCGTTTCGTCAAAGATCTGCGTCATCCCGACCTTGAGGCCCAACAATCCGGTGGTCATCAGTCAAACGTGGGGTTGGAGACACGCCCGCTCGGCAAATCCCGAGCCAATTGCAAAATGGGAAACTCATAGTGGTAGCCGTCGCCAGACCCACTGTCAAGTGGTGCGAGCAAGCCGCGCAACGGCCTGCCAGCTTTCCCCCGGAATCTGGTTGACCTTTCGGGTGGAAAACCTTATTGTCGCATCAACACATAAGCAGTGCCTGATGTGTGGTGGGGCGATTGGTCCGGCACAAACTGACGCGCGGAGGAGCACCCGTCATGTTGGAAGTTTCGTTTGGACGATCACGGTCCAATTTCGAAGGCGTTTGCCGTCGCGATTTTCTGCGTGTCGGGGGCTTGGGCTTTGGTGGCTTGACGCTGGGCAACTTGCTGGCTGGCCGAGCGGCCGCGGCGGACTCGGGGGTGGACCATCGGGACACCTGCGTGGTTTGGCTGTGGCTCAACGGTGGTCCCACGCAGATCGAGACGTTCGATCCCAAGATGAACGCCCCGGTGGAATACCGGAGCGTGACGGGCGAGGTCAGTACGCCCATTCCGGGCGTGACGATGGGCGGGCACTTCGGTCAGCTCGCCCAGCAGGCGGACAAGCTGGCGATTGTCCGTTCGTTTGTCGTGCCCAACAACAGCCACAACGAGGCGGCCTTCTGGGTCAACACCGGTTACCGTTCGGCCGCCAAGCGTCCCTCGCTGGGGTCAATCGCTTCGCGTGTCCGCGGGGCAACGCATCCGGTGACCGGGATGCCGACGTATGTGCGGATGAATCGTGTCGGCTACAACGAAAAGGCCAACCACATGGCCGGGCCCGCCTGGCTCGGCAATGCGTTTGGCCCCTTCACGCCGGACGGTCCCGATCTGGAGAACATGAGCCTCAACATGTCGGTGGATCGGTTGGACGACCGCCGGGCCCTGCTGAGCCAGCTCGATCGATTCCGGCGAGAGGCCGACGCCAACGGCGTGATGGAAGGGGTCGATGGGTTCAATCAACAGGCGATTGACCTGGTACTCGGCAATTCCGCCCAGGCGTTCGACCTGGAGAACGAAGACCCGTCGGTGGTTGCCCGCTATGGGCGGGGGCTGGGCGCATCGCTGCTGACCGCCCGCCGCTTGTGCGAAGCCGGCTGTGGATTCGTGCTGATCTCGAACCACGACTGGGACCACCACTCCTCCATTCAAACCCAGTTGGACAAGCGGGCCCCGCAGGTCGACCAGGCCGTCTCGGCGTTTGTCGAAGACATCTATCAGCGCGGATTGGACAAAAAGATTCTGTTTGTCCTCTCGGGCGAATTCGGCCGCACGCCGCGGATCAACTCGAAAGGCGGACGCGACCACTGGGGGCAACTCAGCACACTGGCCCTGTCTGGCGGTGGATTGGAAGTGGGCCGCACGATCGGCGAATCGTCGCCCAAGGCCGAAGTTCCCGCCTCCAACCCGGTCTCCGTTCAGGACCTGATGGCCACGGTGTTCCAGGTGCTGGGCATCGCCCCCGACATCCACTTTGAAGATCCCAGCGGTCGCCCGACCCCAATGCTTGAAAACGGAACTCCCATCGCCTGAACGCTGTTCGCCCGCGGGCAGCGGTTCGACGATTGCCAGTTCGAAGCCTCGGTAGCACTTCGCGAAAGGACGATCCATGCTGACAATCTTCACCGACGGTGGTCACCGCACTTGCCAGGGCTACTCGCGCCGCGAGATGCTGCAGGTGGGCACCCTGGGATTTGGCGGGCTGATGTTGTCGCATCTGCTGGCGGCCGAAAGCCGGGCGTCCAACGGCGGCCCGCTGATTAAGGACAAGGCGGTGGTGGTGCTCAACCTGCAAGGGGGCGCGTCGCACATCGAGACGTTTGATCCCAAGATGACCGCTCCCGCGGAATACCGGGCGATGTTCGGCGAGGTCAAGACCAAGCTGCCGGGCGTGACGTTCGGCAGTCACTTTCCGGGTCTGGCGTCGCTGGCCGACCGCATGGCGATTGTCCGATGCTACCAGCACGGCATCAGCACGCACGAAAAGGCGGCGTTGCACGTGATGAGTGGTGGCAATCCCAGCGGCGGCAACATGGCATCGGTCTACGCCCGCATCGCTGGTACCAACAGCCCACGGACTGGCATGCCCAGCGCGACCCTCGTCAGCCCGCCGGCGGTCGGCAAGCAGTACCAGGGTTTGGGCCGACGGTTTGATCCGTTTGCGGTCGACCTTGGCACGCTGTCGCCGGCTTTCAAGCCGTTCGATCCCAGCACCGGCGGCGAGCTTGTGGAGAATATGAAGCTGCGGATTCCGCAACAGCGGCTGGATGATCGCCGCTCGCTACTGGCGAGTCTCGACCGAATGAAGCGCCGGGCCGAAGGGACCGACCTGCTGCGTGGGGCCGACGAGTTCGAGCAGCAAGCGTTCGACGTGCTGGCCGGTGGTGTGGCCGATGCCTTTGATCTTCGCCAGGAGAAGCCCAAGCTGGTCGCCCAGTACGATACCGGCATGTACGAGATCCCCCAGGCGCTGGCCAAGACCAAGAGCAACAAGGAATCGCCGTCGCCGATTGCGTTGGGCAAGCAGATGCTGCTGGCCCGCCGGCTGGTCGAGGCCGACTGCCGCTTCATCACGGTCACCAGCGCTGGCTGGGACATGCATGGCAACCGCAACACGTTCAGCGTGGCGGAGGGCATGCCGTTGCTTGGCCCCGCGGTGGACAAGGCGGTGACGGCCTTTCTGCAAGACCTGGAAGACCGCGGGTTGAGCGAGAAGGTGTTGCTGGTGATTACCGGTGAGTTTGGCCGCACGCCGCGAATCGACACCACGGGAGGCCGTGGCCACTGGGGAGAACTTTGCACGCTGGCGTTTGCCGGTGGCGGGCTGCCGATGGGCCAGGTGATCGGCGAGTCCGACAATCGGGCGGGGGTGCCGCGAGGGCAGGTCCTCTCAAGTGCCAACGTGTTTGCCACAATCATGAGCACGCTGATCGACCCCGCCGAACTCCGCGTCACCAGCGGCGTTCCCAGCGACATTGCCGGCTACCTGACGGACAATCAGCCCATTCCGCAGTTGACTTAACGGGCTGTCTGGCGTTCCTGGCCCCGGTGGGTATCAACCACTCAAGTGGTTCGTCGTACAATCAGTTCGGTTTCCCAACCTGTGCGTGGAGCTGTCAAGACGATCGCACTTCTCATGCTTACTGTAGGGGCTCACGCGGAGACGCGGAGACGCGGAGGAAAAGGGTGGTGCGTTGTTGATGGCAGAATGACCTTTGGACTTTCTGGATCCTCAATAACGGTTCGGACCATACTCCTGACATCCATGCGGTTCCTCAACTTATGTAGCGCGCAGATCAGAAGGCAGCCTTCAGACTGCCAGCGCTGCACGACTCGTGTCGTCCCGATCTCCTGAATTCTTTCTCGGCGTCTCCGCGGCTCCGCGTGAGCTGATACGTTCTGCAACCGTTACGGCTTCCACCGCAATACGTCAAACGATATTCTCGCCACCAGTGCCGTTCCCAAGCCTTTGCGGGGAGCGGTCCGTAACGGACGATCGTCCTATCAAATGAAGAACCGAAAGGTCCCAGCCATGTTCGTTCCCTTCCGTCGCGTCGCGGCGATTTGCTTGCTGGTCTGGATCCCGGGGACGCCGGCGGGTGAGACCTTCGCCGACGAAGCGGCTGAACAACGTCGACAGGCTGTGCATCCGCCCCAGGTGTTCATCAACCCCGAGGAGTCGCAGTATTCGACCGACCGCCGCATGTTTCAGGGCATCCCGGGCATCGAGCGGGCCAAGAACGGCCGGCTGTGGGTCAGCCGGTTCAGCGGAAGCAGCGGAGAGGGAGCGTCCAGCAACTACGGCCTGCTGGTCACCAGTGACGATGACGGGGCGACCTGGTCGGATTTGAAGGTGGTCCTCGATGTGCCCAACAGTCGGGTTCGCATTTGCGATCCCTGCCTGTGGATCGATCCTGCGGGGCGGTTGTGGTTCTTCTGGTGCCAGGCCTACGGTGGCTGGGTGCATTGCGGCGTGTGGGCGATGGTGACCGAGAATCCCGAGGACGCGAATCCCGAGTGGTCCGAGCCCCACCGCTTGTGCGAAGGAGTGATGTTGAACAAGCCGACGGTGCTCGCGGATGGTGACTGGCTGTTGGCCGTCAATGTGAAAAAGGACCTGAGCGACTATCAGTGGCCGGCCGGAGAGGAGCCGCCGACCAACATTGTTGTCATGGCCACCAGCGACCAGGGCGCCACGTTCACGCGCCGCGGAGCGGCCCCCGTTGCTCCAGAAGACGAGCGTCACGTCTTTTCCGAGCCGATGATCGTGGAGTTGAGCAACGGCGAGCTGTGGATGCCGGTTCGCGCCAATTATGGCATGGGCGAGACCCGGTCATCCGACCAGGGTCGCACCTGGAGCCCCATCCAGCCCGGTGCCATCAAACATACCGGTTCCCGGTTCTTTACGCGCAAGCTGCAATCGGGCAACGTGCTGCTGGTCAAGCACGGTCCCATCGACCAGAGGACCCATCGCGAACTGTTGACCGCTTTTCTCTCGACGGACGATACGGCCACCTGGAGCGACGGACTGATGCTCGACCCGCGCTATCATCTCTCCTATCCCGACGGGACCCAGGCGGCCGACGGAAGAATCTATCTGGTCTATGACCACGGGCGTTACCCCGGCACGGCTCGCGAGATCCTGATGGCCGTCTTCACCGAAGCCGACGTCGCCGCGGGAATACCCTCCGAGACGACCCGCCTGAAAGCCCTGGTCAACCGAGCCGTCGAGCCAGGGTGCGATCCGGACGACGGCCGTGTCCCAGCCCCCATCGCCGACCCGGCCGAGACGGTCACGATTGGAGATCAAGAGTGGATGGTCGCGAATCTCAACGTCAGCCATTTCCGTAACGGAGACCCCATCCCCGAGGCCAAAACCAAACAAGAATGGTTGCAGGCGGGCAAACAACAGCAGCCGGCCTGGTGCTATTACGAGAACGATTCACAACACGGCAAAACCTACGGCAAGCTGTACAACTGGTATGCCGTCAACGACCCGCGGGGCCTGGCCCCCGCGGGTTGGCGGATTCCCAGCAATCAGGACTGGGCCGAACTCGCCGATCGTTTCGGCGGAATCCGCCAAGCCGGACGCAGGCTGAAAGCGGCCGAAGGTTGGGGAGGCCGAGGCAACGGAACCAACAAGAGTGGCTTCACGGGCCTGCCGGGCGGCATCCGCAGCGATGGCGGCGATTTCGTCGATGGCGGCGTTTACGGCTACTGGTGGAGCAGCACCGAGTTGAACGACTCGTATGCCTACTACCACTACCTGTACTGCCAAAGCGGCAAGTGGTTTCGCTACGTCAACTACTTCAAGTCGAGCGGCTTTTCGGTACGCTGCCTGCGAGACAATTGATGTCCGCGGCCCCCGCGGGGCTCAGGCGTCGGCGGCGGGCTCGGGACGTCGTAGCGGCACCTTCCAAGGCTGGGTGTGCCAGGTGAGCGCCGCCCGCTCGGGGTCCCAGCCGTGTTCGCCCCGCGACTGGTATTCGTGGATCACAAGCTGGCCGTTGTCCACTGTGCAATAGAAGAGTGAGCGGTTGCCGCCGCCGGCGCCTGAGTTGTTCGAACCGAAGACGGGAATCCCCTCGTCGGCGTCGAGCCGCTTGCCGTCCCAGCGATCGATGCGTCGGCCATGCAGGTGGCCGTGAAAGATGGCGGCCACGTTGTAGCCGCGGATCGCCTGGTAGTAGGCGGCCACGTCGCAGAAGCTCCACTCTTCCTTGGCGATGCCTGGGGCCTGTTCACACCCGCTGTTGCACCAGGCGATTGTCTCCATGCCCGGGCAGCAGGGTTCGCGGCTGCCGGCGGACGCCTGATCGGTTTCGCAAGGGCGGCTGTAGCGGTGCAGGTCGATGTGCTGCATCAACACCACCGGCCGCCCGCTGTCGCCAACGTGCTTGTCCAGGTCGTCGATCAGGAAGGGCAGACTGTCGAACGACTCGTAGCGGCTGACGGGCATGTCCAGGTCGTTGGGCCCCACGACAATGCCCAACGCCACGAAGTGAATGCCGGCCCAGTCCCAGGAATAATGCAAGCCATTGGCCGACACATGGGTCAGGCCCGGGCGATCGGCGTTGCGTCGGATGATCTGCTGGATGGGGGTATTCTTCTGGCGGGGGCTGTCGTGGTTGCCGTGAACTTCATACACGGGATATCGCAGCCGGCCGTCCTGGCCGGTCAGGCCGTAGTCTTCGACATAATGCTTCCATTCACTATCGGTCATGGTCCCATGCACACCGCCGGCTTTGTCACCGGTATCGACCATGTCGCCCAGGTGCAACACGCCGCGGGGCGTACCAATCAGGCCGCCGCCCAGTGACTCGGGCAGCCGTTGGCCCGGCAGCGTGTTGAGGGTCTCGATCAGCCGTTGGTTCACGGCCTGGTTGTCGGGCAGCAGCTTGGTGGGCCGCTCGCGTTGGGCGTGGTAATGTGTATCGCTGACGACAAAAAACGCGAGCGGCTCGGCTTGGCCGGCGGGTTCCTCCGTCCAGGCCGGTTGAACCCCACTCCCCAAGGCCCAGCCAGCACCGGCGGCCGCCGTGGTTTTCAAGAACGCCCGCCGCGACCGATGGGCACCGTAGGAAGAATCCGACATCTCACTGCTCCTTGAAAACATCGAACCAAGCGGGCTTCAAATGGGTTTGCGACAACACGCGGGCCTCGTGGCTCGGAAGTTATACACCCGGCTTCGCCATGCGTCTCACGCTACGGATGGAACCCGAAGTTTTCTTGCGGGCGGTTGCGTGTCAAGCTTTCCCAACCCGGTCCGGGCAAGAATCGATAAGAAACCCCTCAAAGCGATCAAGGAACTCAGCACGTTTGAGAATCCTGTTGGGATGAGCGACCTCAGGGCCCGAAGCGACCTGAGACGAACATCGGCGAACGGACCCCGTGGGCCGGTGTGCCGGTCGGCAGCCAGGGGCAGAGGGTCACCAGGACTTCGGCTCCGTCGTGGCGGAGATCGGGCTTGACCTCCACCGCCGCCGAGACCAGCGGGCGTGGACCGCGGATCGACAATGCCGCGTCCAAGTCTGGTTCAATCAACTCGGCCAGCCAGTCTTGAATCCGCTCGGCCAGGGCTTTGGCGCTCCGGGTCTCCTGGGACCACTGCCAGGCCAGTTCTTCGACACACCACAGAATGCGATTCGTCGCCAACACAAAGGGCAAGGTCGCCGCCGCCCGGGCGCTGGCCGTGACGTCGACATCGTGAAATGTCGGCGGTTTGTGAACACTGCACGCGGCGCGGAGGATGGGATCTCCTGGCCCCTCGCCGGACAGCGCACACAGGCCGAAGTCGCTCGACTGGTGTTGTAAAGCCTGGGACACCCGTCCGCCCAACGGCCCTGCCAACACATTCGGCTGCCCCAGGTCACCCAGCGACACGTGCCGCGGCAGCCCGCCGACACGACGCGGGTCGGATGGATTGATGAACGCCACGGGCGTGCCGTCGCGGGTCTGCGACTCGGCAATCACGCCCGCCAGGCCGTAAGCGGCGTTCATCCACAAATAGTCGGCATGGACCAATCGTTGAACGTCGCCATAGCGGTCGCTGGGCACCTCTTCATAAGTGAAGCCGCCGAGGGTGGTCGCCTCGTGCGGCGGACGCGCCAGCAAGCCCGGCAGGCAGACCGCCAACCAGCGGCTGTCGGGGTTCTCGCGGAGGCTTTTCCAGGGAATCGTCTTGGGCGATTCCAACAGCTTGTGAAGCTGATCGAGCTGTGCCAACTCCTGAAACGAGTCACACTCCAGCAGCTCGGGCGCGGCGGCCACCAGGCAAGGGGCCTTGGCCTCGTTGGCCACGGCCGCCAACTGCGACAGCGTCGCGATCTGTTCGGGGTGATGGCTGAAGGCGAAGTCGGCAATCCACAACGACAGCGGCACGCCGTCGGGATCGTCCAGCAGTCGCGCCAGCAGGGCCGTATCGCGAACATCGCCCGAGGCCAGGTCACGGTCGAGTTGGCGGCGCGAGACATCCAGCAGCTTGAGCTGGATCGTCGCATCGTCGGGCAGGCGGCCATCCAGGTAAGCGATGCCCCGCCAGGTAGCTTCCAAGGCCTGAAAGCTCGGATGATGCAGAATCGCGTTGATCAGGTGTTGGCACCAGTCGCGGGATGCCCCCTGGGCGACGGCCTCGGCGACTTCGGGCACCTGCGCGATGACCCGCTCGGGCGAGAAATCGTCGAGGTCGCGGAATCGCAACACCACGCCCAGGGGCTCGTCGCCGCCGCGGGGATCGTCCAGGGCCATTCGTACCCCGGGCACCAACGCCGCCAGGGCCCGATCGACCTGGCCCCGCGGAAGCGGCAAGAACGCGCGTTCCTCCAGGGGCCGCGCCGGGCTGGCGGGGGCGTTGCCACACAGATCGCCGACTAAGCCAATGGAAAAGGGCCAATCCCAGGGTCGCATGGGTCACCTTTGCTGAGCTTGCCGAGGCGCCCGAACGTCAAGCACCCGCCACAGACGCATTCTGCGCGATGGGGCGGGGCTGGCGAAAGGACATCAAGGTCGTGAAGACCGGCCTTGAGCCCAAAGCGACCCGGTGGGTCTGAGCGAGGTGGTTCTGGAAAATTCCGACAAACCGCCTGCGAAATGCCTGGGAATTCGCACCGTGGGGGTCCGGTGGACAGGGCCACGGAACGGGTTACCCTGGGGCTCGCCGAGCGGTCGCGGCGTGATGCCAACCGCTCTTGCGAGCGGTTGCTGGCGGAACCGCTGGCTTGGGTGTGCTCGTGGTACGCTTGGGGTGTCGCGAGCCGCCAGTTCTTCGAACGCTCATCTTTGGTAGAACGCGATGGTTCAGGTGTTGGTCAGCATTGTCGCCTTGTTCTTTAGCCTGGTGCTGCTGGTGGCTGGCAATGCGATGCTCAACACGGTGGTGGCCCTGCGGCTGGAGATCGAGGGCTTTACGACCGGTGTGGCCGGCTTGATTCTGGCCCTGTATTCGGTGGGCTTCGTGGCCGGCAGTTTGCTGGCGATTCGTGTCGTGCGGCGGGTCGGGTACATCCGGGCGTTTACGGCTTTTGCCTCGCTGGCCGGGGCCGCGGCTTTGGTGCATCCGCTGTACATCGACGGCATCTGCTGGGCCTTCCTGCGGCTGATCTTGGGCTTTTGCTTTGCCGGCCTGATGCTGGTCGTCGAAAGCTGGCTCAACGCGCGGGCGACCAACGAGACCCGCGGACAGTTGCTGGCAACGTACATGGTGTTGTTCTATCTGGCCTCGGCGGGCGGTCAGTTTCTCATGGCTTTGGGAGATCCGGCGGCTCAAGAATTGTTCATGCTGGCGGTGATCCTGATCTGTCTGGCGTCGATTCCGGTCTCGTTGACGCGGTCGCCCACGCCAGAGCCCGACCTGACCGAGCCCCTGAGCGTGTTCGAACTGTGGCGGGTGGCTGAACTGGGCGTGAGCGGGGCCTTTCTCAGTGGCGTGGCCATGAGCGCGTTTGCGACTTTGGGGCCGATTTATGCGTTTCAGAAGGGGTTGCCGGTCGAACAGGTCGCCGCATTCATGGGCCTGGCCATTTTGGGGGCGATGTTCATGCAGTGGCCCGTGGGGTATTTGTCCGATTTCGTCAACCGGCGAATCATCTTGGTGGTGATTGGCGGACTGACGGCCCTGGCCAGTTTGGTGGTGGTTTGGGCCGGGCAGTTGGGGCCACTGGGCATGTATCTCTCGGTGGCGGTGTTCTATGGATTCGCCGCATCGCTGTATCCCGTGGCCCTGGCCTTGACCCACGATGCCCTGCAAAACCAACGCCTGTTGGCGGCCAGCTCGACCTTTCTGTTGACCTTTGGCATTGGCACCATTTTAGGACCGACCCTGGGTGGGCTGGCGGTCAGCTATCTTGGGCCCGATGGCTTGTTCTACTTTGTGGCCCTGATGCTGAGTTCGCTGCTGGTGCTGTCGATCCACTCGTTTGCCACCGAGGAGCTTCCCGCCGTCGAGGATCAGAGCCATTGCATTGGCGTCTCCCCGATCTCATCGCCGGTAATCATCGCCCTCGATCCGCGGAACGAGGAGTTCGAGGAGGTGGTCGTCGAGCCCGAGGAGCCTGTCGCAAGCGATCCGGAAGAGCCCGCCGCCACCGAGTCGGAAACGCCCTGACCGCACCTTGCCCTGCGGCGAGATGCATCCCGAAGCGGCGGAGACGGGTGGTGTCGGAATCGCCCGCGAAGTTGACTCGGCAAATTGATCCATTAGGCTAAACCCATGCGGCCGTCGCGCGAGGCCAATCGGGGGAGCCCCGATGTGCGGCTTGGTTTGCTGGTCGCTGGTGGTATGCATCCGGCCCTGATCTCGGAGAGTGTGTTTCATGAGTGGATTGAATCGCCGTCGCTTTCTTCAAGCCGCCTCGGCCACTGGCGCCGCGAGCCTGACGTTTGGTCTGCCCAGCGTGCGAGCCAACGCCCGCGGGGCCAACGACCGCATTCGCATGGCCGTGGTGGGGTTGCGGGGCCGGGGAGGCGCGCACACCAGCGCTTGGCTGGGCAATAGCGACGTGGACATCACCTACTTGGTTGATGTCGACAGCAAGGTGCTGGATAGTCGAAACAAGCAGGTCGTTGAAAAGTCCGAGGGCCGCAACAAGCCCAAGTTGGTGGCCGACATTCGCGAGGCCCTGGACGATCCCAACGTCGATGCCATCTCGATTGCCACGCCCAACCACTGGCACGCCCTGATGACCATCTGGGGTGCCCAGGCCGGCAAGCATGTGTACGTCGAGAAGCCGATGAGCCACGACGTCGAAGAAGGCCGCATCGCCGTCGAGGCCCAGCGGAAGTACGGCGTGGTCGTTCAGCACGGCACCCAGAACCGCAGCAGCTCGGGGATTGCCGGCCTGCACGAGGCAATTCAAAGCGGCAAGTTCGGCCGGTTGAAGGC
>JBJHDE010000105.1:0-11667 GCA_050486385.1 Planctomycetales bacterium
GTGTGACGTTGGCATTGTGTTGGTGGAACCGCCGCCCCTGAAAGGCCGCCGGCACGGTCTTTGCTGGGCCGAAGTTGACCATGTCCAAGGCCCCAAAACTCACCACCTGCGGCACACCCCGGCGTCCCGCGGCGGTCAGGCGTTCTGGCCCCGCCGACAGAACGCCGCCCACCAGTTCGTCGGCCAATTCGGTGGTCGTCACGTCCAGCACGCCCGCAAACTGGCCTTCGTCGATGAGCGACTCCATGGCCTGCCCCCCTGCCCCGGTCGCGTGGAAGACGATGACCTCGTAGCCGGCGTCTTCCAGCACGCCTCGGGCGGCCTCGACACAGGGTGTGGTCACGCCAAACATGGTGGCGGCCACCACGGGGCGGGTGTCTTCCGGCGGTGGCTCGCTGGCGGCCTGCATCATGCCCACCATCGCCCCGCAGGCGGTATTGAGCACCACTCGGCTGATGCGATTCAGCCCGGCGATATCCACAAACCACGGCACCAGCACTATGTCTTTGTTGGCCAGAAACGGCCGGGTCTGGCCCGAGGCCAGGGTCGAGACCATCACCTTGGGCACACCCAGCGGTAGCGCCCGCATGGCCGCGGTGCCGATGGTTGTTCCCGCCGAGCCGCCCAGGCTGATGATGCCCGTGAGTCGGCCTTCTTGATAGTGTTTGCGACACAATCGGGTGGCGCCCTGTGCCGCCGCCTGCACGGCGGTCCCCCGCTGGTTGCTGGATTCCACGGCGGCCACCGTCTTGCCGGCGGCATCGAAGACCGCCTCGCGGGCGATATCGGCCGACACCCGCGGTACGCCTTGCGAGCCGCAATCCACCAGCACGACGTCCAGCCCAGCCGCTTGCAATCGCGACCGCACGTAGTCGGCTTCTTCACCCTTGGTGTCGAGCGTGGCCAGGAGGTAGACGCTCATGATCGCGTTTTCAGGGGGGGAGTGCAAAGACGATCCGCAGGCGTTTCCTGAAGGGAATACTCCGCCTCGGGGGCCGACGTTTCTGGGAATCCGGGGTTCCCCGAGCGTTCTTCCTCAGCAGATCGGGGGGCGAGATGCCGCGACGCCCCTCTCAGTAGCGGGCCACGTCGGCGGCCACTTCTTCGGGACGCAGGGTTTTGAGCACCTGCTGCATGGTCGTCGCCATAAAGTTGAGATCGCTGCCCACGGCAATGAACTGCATCCCTTGCTCGGCCCGGGCCAGGGCACTGCGGGTGTCCATGGTATGCATGCCGGTCGGTGTGCCGCACTCGCGGCCCACATCAATGATCCGCTGCAGGGCCGCCTCGAACTCCTCGGGCGTGGGATCGCGGCCGTCGGGGCTTCGCATGTTGGCTCGCAAGTCATTGGGGCCCACGAAGATGGCGTCGACGCCCTCCAGCGAATAAATCTCCGGGGCGTTGGCAATGCCCTCGGGGCTTTCGGTCTGCAACACGACCAGAATCTCGTCGTTGGCCCGGGCGTAGTATTCGCCGGCGGGGGCATCAAAGTTGATGGCGTGCAGCCCGCCACCCACGCTGCGGTTGCCTTGCGGGGGGTATTTGGCCGCTGCAATTGCGGTCTTGGCCTGTTCGACCGTGTTGACCATCGGCACCACAATCCCAAAGGCCCCGGCGTCCAGCACCCGCTTGATATGATCGTGGTTGCCCTGAGGCACCCGGGCCAGGGGAATGCAGCCGGCATCGGCAATGGCCCCAAACAAGGCACCGGCTTCGCTCCAGTCGATGGGGGCGTGTTCCAGGTCGACGGTCAACCAGTCGAACCCGCCTCGGGCCAGGACGCGGGTCGCGTAGAGGCTGCCAAAACTCAGCCAGGTGCCAAACGAGGGCTCGCCAGAGGCCAGACGTTGCTTTGCGGTGTTGATGCGCATGGGGCTTAGGAAAGGGGAGGATGAATCGAGGTTCGGGGTCCCGGCCCGGCGACCGGTTGGAATCGTATTGGACCGGAGTCGGCGTTGGTGCCACGTGCGGTCGCGCACCGCACGTGGGCAATCCCTCGGGCCGCTGTTACAATCCGAGGCTTATCGATCCCCGCAGAGTCGTGGAAACGCTAGCACCAAGACGCTCGCCTGGACGGGCGGGTTCCCTTGGATGTGGCGTTGCCAAGGTTTTGCGGAGAGGTGTTGTTCCGGCGAGCATACCCGCTTTTCCACGACGATGGCAGACACCCCTCAGTTTGTAACCGTGGCCCCGGCCAGTGAGTTTATCGAGGGCCAAGGGCGGGCCTTCAACGTGGGCGGTCGCACGGTGGCCGTGTTCCTGCACCAAGGCACGTTTCACGCGATCGACGACTTCTGCCCGCACATGGGGGCCTCGCTGGCTGGGGGCAGCATCTACAAAGATGCCGTGACCTGCCCCTGGCACGCCTGGCGATTCTCAATTCGCGATGGCTGTTGGCTTGATAACCCCAAGCTGGGGGTCGATACCTTCCCGGTTCGCGTCGAGGGGGGCCAGGTCCAGGTCCATGTGCCTCCCAAGACCGACACCCGCCTGCCCGGCGACAAGGGCTGAAGGTGGAAGGCCGCTTGCTTGTGGCGGCCCCCTGCCCTGCCCCGATCCGCACGCTACAGAGTGAAGGATTCGCCGGGTTGCAGGACCACCGGCTTGGCCTGCGTCTGCCCGCGGACCGCCTCGGCCCATTTCGGGGCATCCTGGGCAATGGGCGGCCAGGTGTTGTAGTGGGCCGGAGCGGCGTGTCTGGGTTGGAGCAGCTTAATGGCCTCGACCGAGTCCTCGGGTCCCATCGTGAACACATCGCCAATGGGAACCACCGCCAGGTCGAGTCCCCCGCGGCCGATGAGTTGCATATCGCTGAACAAGGCCGTATCGCAGGCAAAATACAGCCGCTTGCCGTCAATCTGAACCACGAAGCCGGCGGGATTGCCCGCATACGTGCCATCGGGCAGCACGCTGCTATGCCAGGCCGGCGTGAGTGTCACACGACCGAAGTCGGTCTCGATTCCGCCACCAAGATTCATCCCGGTGGTGTTCTCAACGCCCTGCTTGCCCAGCCATTGGGCAATCTCGAACACGCAGTACACCGGCGCGCTGGTCCGCTTGGCGATGCTCACCAGATCGGCCACATGGTCAAAGTGACCATGCGAGACGAGAATCGCCGTGGGCTCGACCTGGTCGGCCTGCAGCGGACACGCGGGATTGTCATTCAAAAAGGGATCCAGCAGCACCCGGTGCGAGCCGGAGGCGATGATCCAGGTTCCATGGCCGAGCCAAGTCAGTTCAACGCTCACGATGCGGGGACCTCCACGTCAAGTTGGGATTGCGGACTCCGCCGGGGTGGCGTTTCCCAAGACCACATCCCGGAGCCGCTCGCTGTCAGACCATAGGACCAGCGGCAAGCCCCGGAGGCTGTCGCGAGCCCTGGACGCTGGCGATTGCCGCGGTGTGCGGCACCGCGTTCGACTGGGCGCGACGCTTGGGCGAAGGGACGATCCGCCGCCGGTATCAACCTTCCAGCAGGGCCTTCATGTTCTTCTTGTAGGCCTCGACGCCCGGCTGACCGTAGGGATTGATGTCGATCAGCCGGCCTTCCACGACGGTGGCCAGCATCATCATCTGGAAATACTGCCCCAGGGCGGCTTCATCCTGCCGGGGCAGATGCAGGTTGGCCGTGGGCCGGCCGTCGTCGCGATAGGCCTGATTGGTGCCGGCAATGGCCGCGGTCATCAAATCCGGCAGGGTCTTCTCGCCGTACTTGTTCAACTCGTCCTGATCGTAGTCGCTGTGGCCCACCGCCAAGCGGTCGCGACGCGGGGCATCGACAATCACGTTGGTAATCAGCTTGTCGCGACGACCTTCCTGGTGCTGCTGGCCCCGGCTGTGCAGGTCGCGGGTGTTGACCGCCGTCAGCGGCGTGGCCCCTTGTTCGGCCTTGCCGAGGCTCTCGCTCAGCAGTTGATCGTACCACAGCCCGGCCGATTCCAGCCCCTTGCTCCAAGCGCTCAGCACCCGGGTGGTCGCTCCGCGGAGGCTTTCCATCAGGTGGCACACGCCGACATAGTCCAGCACGGGATTCTCGCCCGGCGGTGTGGTGCGGAAGCGTTGTGTCAGGGTCGCGGCCCCTTCCAACAGCCGCCGCACATCCAGACCCATCAGGGCGGCCGGCAATAGGCCCACGGCGGTCAGCACCGAGAATCGCCCGCCCACGCCATCGGGGATATCAAACAGGTTGGGGCAGCCCAGGGCGATGGCCAACTCGCGGAGCTTGCTGCCCGTGGGGCCGGTGACCGGCAGCACCAGTGGGGCCGTTTCTTCGTAGTCGTTGCCGTTGGCGGCAATCAGCTTGGCCAGATACAGCCGGAAGGCCGCGGCGGTCTCGATGGTGCCACCGCTTTTGCTGATGACGACCAGGCCCCAGCGGTCGTCCAGCGAATGGCTCTCGCCAGGCAACAGGTCCAGCAAACCGGCCGAGGCGTCGTTGTCGAGGTTGTTGCCATCGAAGTACAGCCGCGGATAGCCGCCACGCGCGCCCCGCGACAGTTCGTTGAAGTACGGATGGCAGCAGGCGTCGAACAGGGCCTTGGCCCCCATGTACGAGCCGCCAATTCCCAGCGAGACGACCCGATCGACCCGTTCGCTCAGCGTGCGGGCGGCGGTCAAAATCCGGCCGACTTCGCTGGACTCGCCCTGGCTGTCGTACTCTTCGAGCAGGCGTTCGGGCAGGTCGATGAACTCGCTGTCCAAGGGCAGCTTGAAGTCGGGAACGACCGTCCCCGAGCGATACAACTCGACATCGGCCAGCGTCTCGGCCCGGGCATGTTCACGCTTGGGGTACAGCCGGAGCTGATCGTCGGGGGTGATCCCGTGCTCATCCAAAAAGACGCCGCTCGGATCGTACTGAATGGGGTCGATGGAGGCCGCCATGCGTCGACTCGATGGGCTGGTGGGAAGGTTCGGCACCACGCCACCTGGGTGCCAAAGCCGCATCCTACGCCCGCACCGACCGAGCGGCAATCGGTGGGGCCTGGGTGCGACCCTTCGACGAGCGGTCGAACGGAGGACTGAACGAATGTTTCACGTGAAACAATTTCGGTTCGCGTTGCTCGCAGGCGGGGCCTGTCGATCTTAAGTTGTTTGCTTTATTGGGTTTATTTCAGAATTGCGAACAGGTCGCTCGCCGCTCGGGGATGGGGCTTTGCGGCGGGGACCCCATCTATTAGGTGGAGCGTGGGACCCGATTCAGGGCATGACGCGGACGTCCAGCCAGTTGGCCTTGTCGCCGACGGGGCCGCCTTCGGCGAATTGCACGACCAGGGCGATGCGGCTGTGGCCAGCGACCTCGACGTCCACCGGCAACGGCGGATCGCCACCGCGGACCGTGGGGCTGGAGTAGACGACCGTGTTGCCGGCCAGCACCACAAAGCGGACACTTCCCGCCAGCCCGGCCGATTGATCGATGGCGACCTCGGCCGCCAGCCGGTTCTCGCCGGGATTGAGATCAAACAGCACCAGCGTGGTGCTCTCGACTCCCAGACCCTTGAGCCATCGTTGATTGCCCACCATGAGTGGACCGCCCCCGGCACGGGCATTCCGGGCGATGCGGGGTGGCAGGTCAAGAAACTCAACCTGCTTGGTGGCCGCCGGCCGGCGATCGCTGAGATAGCGGATCCGGGTCGCTTGCGGTTGCAAATAACACACCGCGTCGCGGCGGGTCAGGGTCCAGCGGTCTTCGGGCCGCAGTCGGCCGACGGCCGGTTGAAGCCAGCCCGATTGGGGTTCCAGCTCCAGCGCGGTTGTCGCAATCAGGCTGCCATCCCGCAGCCCGACCCAGGCATAGACTTCGCGGGGGAGTCGCACCTCGCGGACTCCGCCAAACCGCACGGTGGCCACTTCGCCCAGGGGCATGGCCAATCGCTGACCATCGCGGAGTTCGAGCTGCAATTCGGGCTCGACAAAAATCGCGCGGCCGCGCGGGGCGGCAATCTCAATGCGTTGGCTCGACACGACATCGCCATTGGCGAGCCGGACTTCGTGGTGCTCGTTGGCGTCGCCACGGGCCTGCTCAATGGCCAGCTCCTGCCGCGCCGGATCGCTGGGCAATCGCAACACCAAGCCCCGCACCGCCGACCGCGGCAACCGCAAGACGCCGATGGCGGGCGTATCCAGGACGACCAGTTCGTCGTCGACCGATTGCAAAAATCCCGCCAGCCGCGAGCCATCGGCCAACAGGACCAGTTGATAGCGCGTGGCGGGTGTCCGCGGGTGACCGAAGCGGACCAGCTCGTCGGCGGCCAGTTCCAGGGACTCGTCGTCGGCCACGGTCAACGTGGTCCGAAAACCCGGCTCGACCCGTTCCAGGCGGGCGGTGTCGAAGCGGTCCTGGTGGGTGATCAGCGGCTCGTCGGCGGTCAGCGTGGCGATGGCCAACAGACCGATCAGCACGGCTCCGCCCAGCACGACCGAGGTGGTCCGCGGGCTGTTCACGATTTATCGCTGGATGATGGGCAAAAAGTTGTTGGGCAATTGCAGAATGATGGTGGCCATCGCCGTGCTGTACTCGGGGCAAATCGTCGAGAACCACGAACCCTGCGGCCGTTGGTGCATGACCAGCTCGTCGCGGATGGCCGGGTACCAGCGTTCCCAGTAGTCGCCACCGGCGTGCCACATGGCTTGGGCCGCGTAGTAGTGGCCGTAAAAGTAATGGGCCTGATGCACCGGACCCCGGCCCTGCGGCAGGTAGCTCGTCATGTAGTTGAGCCCGTCGGTGATCGCCTTGTCTTCGTAGACGCCGGCCATGTACAACGCCACCACGCCGGCGGCCGTCAGCGGAAACCGGCTGGCTCCGCCCTGCTCCCTGAGATAGCGGAAGCCACCATCATTGTTCTGGCATGCCCTGACGTAGTCGATGGCGCTGTCGATGGTCTCGCGGGGGACGTAAATGCCGGCATTCCGGGCCGCTCGCAGGGCCATGACTTCGCAGATGGTAACGCTCAGGTCGGCCTGATCGGGCACGGGGCGATAGCGCCAGCCGCCCTCGTCGTTTTGGCTGTCGACAATCAGCGTGACGGCCTTGGAGAGTTTCTCGCGGATATCGGCTCGCCCGGTCATCCCGAAGCACTCGGCCAGAAACAACGTGGCGAAGCCGTGCCCGTACATTGGGCCGTGACTGGCCGAATCCTCGACAATGACGAACCCATCGCCCTGGGTGTTTTCCAGCAAGAACTCGACGCACCGCTCGACGGCCAAGCCGTAAGGCCCGCGATTCGGCGTGCTGCCGTGCGACATGAAGGCCAAGCCAGCCAGGCCGCACACCGCCACGTTGGCGCGGTAGTGACCCGACCCGATGGACCCATCCGGCCGCTGCCGGGCTTCCAAGAAGCGGAGCCCCGATTCAATGGCCGCTTGGGCCTCGGGCGTGATCCATTCGACCGAGGGCGTGGGATAGGCCGACGCCACCGACGGCGTCCACCACGGCATGCTGGCGGCCAGTCCGGTGCTCACGACGCCGCTTTGCAAAAAGCGACGGCGATCCAAGAGTTCTCTCACAATCACCAACCTCCTCGGGTGGGCATCCGGGCACGTACTCTGGCCAAGGCGTCATCGGTGGTGAGGCCCCGAGCCTCCTGGCCGGCCGTTTGCGACGACCGGCGGGGTGCGTGGGAGAGGTGACCGCCAGGCCGGACGCTACCCAGCCGACACGGATCGCTTTCTCCGAAGTCCCCACTCTAACCGGCCACAACCGCTGGCGACAATCGTTTGACCGAGTTTGTCACCATAAAAAATGCTTATCGTTCGCTGGGCTGAGACAAACTTTCGTAATACGCCCGGATCAACGGATCGTACTCGGGCAGAAATCGCTCGGTGAACGACTGAATCACCTGCTGCCGCTCCCGCTCGGGGAGATGCCCCCACTCGGCTTGCAAAAACTGGGCCAACCGTTCGGCGGGCGGGGGCGGCGTTCCCCCTTCGTCGGGTGTCTCGCGACGCTCGCTGCTGTCAGTGGCGTCGGGGTTGTCGCTGTCGGTGGGGGTATCAGCCGGGCCTTGCTCGTCGGTCTCCTGGGGCATCTCGTCGCCTTCCTCCCCGTCGTCGGGTTCTTGGGGCTGCGGCTGCGGAGAACTCGACGGCGGTTGTGGCTCTTTCGACAGCTCGATGAGCCGCGCCAGTTGTTCCACGATCTCGCCTTGGGTCCGCCGGGTGGCCTCGCCCGAATCGCTGCTGCGGAGCCAGCGTTCGACGTCCCGCATCCGCCGGCTGACCTCAGCCAGGGGCGAGTCGGGATCCACCGGCTGGGGCTGCGCCTCGCGG
This sequence comes from Planctomycetales bacterium, assembly GCA_050486385.1. Lineage (GTDB taxonomy): Bacteria > Planctomycetota > Planctomycetia > Pirellulales > Pb10988 > JBJHDE01. The sequence goes on from JBJHDE010000105.1 coordinate 8,266, forward strand.
GGGGGCGGATCCGTGGGGAGTTCGTGTTCCCCATCGTCGTCGCGGGGTTCGCCTTCACTGGGTTCGGCGGGCGTCGGCCGCGGGCTGGGTGTGTCGGGCAGCAGGTCGCTGCCCAGATCCAGCCCGTCGGTCAATTGGTTGAGTAATTCGGCATCCAGCCCCCCCAGGGGTTCGTCGGCGGTGCCGCTGCGACCGGCCAGGGCCACCAGCATCCCGCAGCAGGCGGCCAACGCCCAGCCGGTCGGCCAGCGTCGGTGCTTGGGGGTCGAGTGGGATGGCATCGGGTAACCGCCTTGGTCGAGAGAAAATGAGAGCGGGTTCAGGGCAGGTCGAGCGGCAGATCGTCCAAATCAAAGTCGTCGTCGGCCGCCGGCTGAGCCAGGCGTTCCAACAGACTGGCCAACTCGCCTTGTTCCCGACTCAGTCGGGCGTACTCGCGGGCCTGGGCCTCGGATAGCTCGCCTCGGCCGGCAAGCTGGTCGAGTTCGTCGGTCCGCTGGTTGATCTCTTCTTGCATCATCTTAAGCATTCGCAACTGAGCCAGCGCCGGGATTCCATCTTCCGGTGGCCCCTGATCGTCCGAGGGGTCGCCCTCACTGGCCGTGGGGGCACCCGCCTCGCTGTCTTCGTCGGCGGGGGTTTCGAGCGATGCCACCAACTGGGTGAGTCGGTCGGCCGCTCGCTGGGCCGCGGTTCGGGCTTCGCGGCCGGTGTCGCCTTCGCCAAAGCGGTTGGCCGCTTCGCGCATCAGGTCGGCGGCCCCGTCCAGCACGAGACGGAACACCTCGGCTTCGGCCAACTCGCTGGCCAGTCGGCGGGTCTCTTCGGACAGCAGGCTCTCGGTCAGGGCCAACTGGGCCAGGCTGGAGCGTGGGGCATCGGCCAGGGTGCCGTCGGTGTCGCGGAGTTCCTCCAAGCGGTTGGCCTGTTCGCTGACCGAGGTCTGCCGATCGGCCAGGGCGACCAACTCGTCGCGAATTTTGACAAGCTGCTCGAAGGCCAGGTCCGACTCGGCCTGCCGGCGGGCCTGGGCCAGTTGCTGCTGGGCTTCTTCCAACTCGCCTTCGGCCTGTTCGGCCAGGTCGGCGGCTCGTTCGCTGGAGGATTCGTCCGCGGCCTGGCTCAACGACTCGCCACCGCGCTGGGTCGAGCGTGCGGCTTGCTGGGCTTGCAGGCGTTCCAGCTTGCGGGCCAAGCGGCGGGTCTCCTGGGCCAGCTCTTCGGCCTCGGACGCCAAACGTTCCAGCCGTCGCGACTTTTGCTCGCTGTCGGCCTGTTGATCGACCCGGTCGAGTTCCTCGCGGAGCTTGCGTTGTTGAGCGCGCAGCTCTTCGAGTTCGCTCTCGGCTTCGCGAAGCCCGGCGACTCGCTCGGCGGTGTCGGTCACCTTGCGTCCCAACAACGTGTCGAGCACGTCGTCCAATTCCTCGGCCACTTCGCGACCCAACTCGGCGGCCTGACCCAGCCGATTCTGATCGATCTGGTCGCTGGCCGTACTCATGCGACCGGCCAGGTTGCGGGCGTCGGCCTCGGCGGCGGCATCCGACAGGGCCTGGGCCGCCCCAGCGGTCCGTTCATCCCGCGCGGCCTCGGTGGCGTGTCGATCGGCCCGTCGCGACCACCGCGCGACCGACTCGCTCATCTGCCGCTGCCGACGGGCCAGTCGCCGCAAGTGGGCCTGGGTGTCGTCGGGCAGGTCTTCCAGATTCCGCCCCAGGGTGGCGGCCACGGCGGCGGCGGCTTCCTCGGCCAGGCCCTGCTGCTCGGCCTTCAGGGCTTGCAACTCCTGACGAAAACGCCGGGCGTCGTCCCAGCGGGCCAGTTCGCCCACCAACGAACTCAGCCGGTCGATGACCTCCTGCTGATCCCGATCGACTTTCCCCAGTTCGCCAGCCAGGGCCTCGGGCTCGCCACCCGCCTCGGCGGCAATCGACTCGGCTTGCTTGACGCCGCGGGCCAGCCGACCGCCGATTGCGGGCAAAACGCCCTGCCCCAACTCGTCCAAGACCTGGGCGATGCGGTTCAGCCGCTCGACCGTCTCGCCGGCCTCTAAGCGATTGCGTCCGAGTTCGGCCTTCATGTTTGCCACCACCCGCGGCAGCCCAGCCTTGGGGTCGGTCAGACCCTGTTCGACCTGCCCTTGGGCCACCTCCGCGCCTTGCAATTCGCGGGCGTGTCGCTCTTCCAGGCCGCCGGTCTGTTCCAGTTGGATGGTCACACCGGCCACGCGCTCGCGGGCCTGGGTCTGGAGTTTGAGCAGCCGATCGAGATCGCTGAGCAGATTGCCCTGCCGGCTGGCGATGCGCTCGGCCAGCCGATCGGGATCAAGCACCACCAGCCGATGCGGCGGGCTGATGCCATCCTGCGGCTTGGCGTCGGTGGCCACCACGGTCAACAGGATCTCGTCGCCGGGTGCCAGCGGGGGTTCCAGTGTGGCCAGGTCCCAGGATTCGCGCAGATTCAGCCGTTCGCCCACCGCCCCCGGACCCAGCCTCTCCGGGGACACCGGCGGCAAGTCGGGGTCCCGGGTGTACAGCACGCGCTGGGCCTCGGGCACGGGGTCGTCGGCCGAGCTTTGCCGCTGGACCTGATACCGCAGGACCACCCGCTGCACGCTGAGATCCTCGCGGACGGTGACCTCCAGGGGCACGATGGCTTGCGGGGCGATGGCCAGATTCTGCTCGGGCTGATCGATGACGACCGCCGGCGGTTCGTCGGTCAGGGCCAGAATCTCCCAGCCCCGGCCCGCGGCACTTGCGAAGCCCTCGCGGTCGGTCAGGTCGATCCAGAACCGCGAGCTGCCGGTGATGGGCACCGTGACCGTCAGTTGGGTCGGATCGTCGGGGTCGATCGTCGCGGGCTGGTCGTCCAAGGCTTCGAGCCGCACGCCCGCCGATGCCAGCGGTTTGCTGCTGACGGCACGGATTCGCAGGACCGAACCCTCCAAGGCGCGAACCTGCAAGCCCTCGATGGTGCGTGGCGGCATGCCGGTGTAATCGGGCCACTCAAGGGTCAAGGCGACTTCGGCCAGTTGTGGTGGCTCGGCAATCTCCACGGTTTGCCAAGGCATACCGCGGTCGTCGCCGCCTTGCACGCGAAGTTGCAAAGGCCGGGTCACCCGGTTGCGCCGCAGACTCACGCGGTGCTCGTCGGCGGCCACCTGAATGCGTTCGACATCCACCGGCTCGTCGGGAGCGTCGAGAGAGCGATACTCCACGCGAAGCTGTCGCGGCAGCACCCCGTTGGCGTCACGAACGCGAAAGGCCAGCGGTTGGCCCCGGGCGACCCGTTCGGGAAGCTGTTCGATGACCAATCGATGCCGCCGAGGCCATTCGGGTCCACCCCAGGGCTGGGCCAGTCGTTGCAATGCAATCAACGAGCCCAGCGTGCTGACGGCCAACA
>JBJHDE010000106.1:0-11635 GCA_050486385.1 Planctomycetales bacterium
CTCCAGGGTTGATCCTCGCGGCCCAGGTCTTGCTCTCCGCTCATGCGTCCTCACCAGCAGCCACCGCCGCCTGGTGCGGGTGATCGTAGCGATCGTAGCGATAGGCGTACTGGCTGGTGGGCACACCGTTGAGCACGGCCGCAAACGGGCGGATACCCGCATGCAGCAGCTTGTGGGTCGCCCGCTTCATTTGCTCTTGCCGTGTGAACTCGCTGCGGGCGGTGAACAGCACACCGTCGACGACCTTGGCCAGGTGCAGGGTCTCGGCGGCGCTCAGCAGCGGTGGACTGTCGATGATGATGCGATCGAACCGCTGCCGCCACTGCTCCAACAGCGGGGCCAGCCGCCCGGTGGCAAACAGTTCGTAAACGCCGCCCGTCGCCCGACCGGCGGGCAGGATGTGCAGGCCCCCGTCCCAGTTCACGATCGCTTGCTGCCAATCGCAGCGACCTTGCAGCACGTCGGCCAGACCGACGGTGTTGTCCAGTTCAAAGCGACGGTGGATCGCCGGGCTCCGCAGGTCGGCATCGACCAGCAGCACCGATTCGGCGGTGCCACGGGCCCAATGCGCCGCCAGGTGACTGGCAATGCTGGTCTTGCCTTCACCCCGAATGCTGCTGGTAATCAGGATGATCCGGCGATCGCGGGCGTGCCGCTCGACGCTGAGCATCGAGTGCAGGTTCTCGAGACTCTGATCAAACAACGCCTGTTGTTCCTCGTAGCGCCTGAGGGCCAGCGCGTGCAGCAACAACGGCCGGGTGGGCATGGTGGCCACTTCGCCGACCATCTCCACCGGCACATTCCGCATCGACTCGCCCGTGGTCACCCGACGCATTAACAGTTCCCACGCCAAGAACAAGGCAAACGGCAGGCCCAGGGCTCCCGCCCCGCCCACGGCCATCAGCTTGAGCGGCACCGTCTCGACCGGGCGAGTCGGCAACTCGGAGGTTTGCAGCAATTCCACCTGCGCGGTGTTGCGTTGCGGATTGCGTTCCACGCTGACCAGCATCATCCGTTGTTGAATGGTCTGCTCCAGATCCTTGGCCTGGTTCAGCTCCTTCTGCTTCAGCTCCATCTGAATGGCGTCGTCGGCGCTTTGCTCCAACCGGGCCCGCTCGACGGCCAGCCGATTCCGCAATTCCTGCTCGCGGGCGTCCAGTTCGCGGGCATGATTTCGCAGGCTGGCCAGATCCTGTTCGTGCCCCTGAGTCACCAGCAGGTCGCCACGGCCGGCGATCTCGTCGCGGGCCGTTTCCCGCAACTCGTCGAGCTTCCGCCGCAGCTCCTCGATGTGATCCAGCTCCTGCTGATAGCGCCGCGTGCCCGGCCGATACAACGGCTGCTCGCGGAGGTCCTCCAACTGACGCTCTCGTTGGCGAATCAACTCGCGGTGGGCGCGGATCTCGTCGCGGGCGTCGACAAGCTGTTCGATTTGGGCCTCGCCCAGCCGCGACTCGTCGCCTGGCGCTTGGGCCGAGCCCAGCCGCGCCCGCAGCAGCCGCTGTTGCACTTGCGTTTCGACCAGTTGTTGGTTGAGAGCCAGAATCGTCTGCTGCAGGGTGCTGGTGGTGGGTCCCATGCCCGTGGCCCGGGGAGCCAGGCTCTCGGGATTCTCGCGGGCCATCCGACGCAGATCGCCCTCCAACTGCACGACCTCCTGCCGTTGGCGATCGCGCTCGTGCCGCAAGGCCGTCAGCAATTGCTGCACCTCGCGATCGGTCCGGCTGGAGTACAGCGACAGATAGACCTCGACCACGGCATCGACCACCGTCTTGGCCACCCGCGGATCCGAGGCCTGAAAGATGACGCTAAAGATCTCGCTCTCGCCCTGACCGCGAACCCGCAACCGCTCCTTGAGCCAATACTGCGGATCCTCGGCTTGCTGAATCTCGGGGATGCGGGCGACTTCGGGCCGCGACAGCACCGGGCCCAAGACCAGCGGACTGCGAAGAATCTCAATCTGCGTGGCCACGAAGCGCCGGGGATCGTCGACCTGCACGCCTTGCACAATCTCTGGCGGTCGCTCGCGAATCCGCAAGTAGGCCACCGCGTCGTACATCGGCTCGAAGGTCAACCACACAAAGGCCAACACCCCGCTGGCCAGCAACGCGCCCAGACTCACGCTCCAAGCCCAACGCCGCCGGAATACCGACCACAGAAAGGCCGGCGACAAGGCTCCGCCCGCCTCCTCGTTGGCCGGAACCGTCCACGCACCCTCTTCAAGCCGGGCGGGCAGCGATCGCGATTCGGGAGGCAACGGACTCAGGCTGGACATGGCGGGACAACAACTCAAATGGAGGAAGGTCGAACCGTGGGGGCCACACGTGAGAGCCACGCCGCGGGCCGGAGCGTTGCCGCGACCCGGGCAAATCAAGGGGGGAGGGGCATGAGCCGTCAGAAACCGAAATCCCTTTCAGTGTACGATGCCGGTGGGGGTCGCGGATTCCCCCGCTCTGGGAGGAGTTCGCCAGGTTCGGTCCATCAATTGGGTGGAATTGGTCGCAGGTCCACCGTGTGTGGGGGCGCTGTCGATGGATTGCCATCCAGGATTCGCACCGCCCGCCGTGCCACCCGACGCCAGCCGAATGATACAATTTTTGTCGTAAGTCTCTATGCGAAAGGGGCTTGCGCACAATCTGGATTCAGAAAGTCCAATCACCTTGGCTTCCTGGCTCACCGTTCAGGGGGTCGCATCCAGGCTCAACGGATCACGCTACCAATCTCGGTGGCCAGCAACAAGGCATCCCTGGGCTCAGCTCTTGAGGGTTGGGTTGCGGGCATCAACAGCCGCAGGGCCAGGCGTCTGGCAAGCTTTTTGGATTATCGGGCATGGCGGGGTTGTGTGGATGCCACGGCTGGTCGGGTTGGTGCTGGACTTGTGGGTTGCAGGGGGTCGAACACTGGAAGGAGTGAGACCAAACCCAGGCCCCTCCTGCAAGTGGGTGGGAAGTTGCCCGCTTCCCCTCAGGTGGATTGCAGGACCCCAGGCATGGCTCCGGGAATAGCAAGCCCCGTAGCAAGGAACAAACCATGCGCGTGCAGGGATTTGTACAACAAACGTTGGCCTTCGGAGTGCTGGGTCTGGCGGCAATGGCATCGGTGGGATGGGGCCAGCAGGCCCCGGTGCCCGATGAGAACGGCTTGCCCACAATCGACATTCCCGGCGATTCGCCCGGTGTGCCCTCGGCCGACCCGCTTGAGTTTGATCTGACCGAGCCCTTCGATCCGTTTGGGCCGATGCCCACGGCTGGGGCTCAGCCGCCGGCGGCGGCGACGGCGGCCGATCCGACGCTGCTCAACTTTCCGACGTTGGGCGAAATCCGCTTGGCGCCGGGGGCCAGCGGTGTGACCCGCGGGGCGACGGGGTCGCTGTTTGATACGCCCGGCCTGACGACGGTGGTCACCCAGCAGGATTTGATCGAGCGGGGCGCGACCTCGATGTTTGATGCCTTGCGGTACGAGGTGGGCATCCAGGTGCAGCGGACCGCCGCGGGCCAGGCCGCACCGTATGTCCGCGGTCTGACCGGGCAACAGGTGCTGATCGCCATCGATGGGATCCGGCTGAACAACTCGACGTTCCGCACCGGGCCGAATCAGTATTTCAATACCATTGACCCCGGTCAGGTCCAGCAGATTGAAGTCATCCGCGGGCCGGCCTCGGTGATGTACGGGTCCGACGCGATTGGCGGGGCCATCAACGTGGTCACACGCAGCCCCGATCTGAGTCGCGATTACGCCGGCGGCAGTTTCCGCGAGACCTTCAGCACCGCCGACACCGGCAGCTACACCCGCATGAGCATCGAGGGCCATGTCGAGCGGTTTGGCATGTTCGGTGGCGGCAGCTACCTGAATGTCAACGACTTGCAGACCGGCGGGCCCTTGGGGCGGCAGGACTGGACGGGCTACTCGCAGTATGCCGGCGATTTGAAGCTGACCTGGGACGTGGGCGACCGGGGCTTGTTCACGGTGGCCATGCAGCATTTTGAACAGATGAACGTCCCGCGAAGCGATCGCTTCTTTCCGTTCATTCCGCTCAATCAGCAGCGGCCCACGTTCTTTGATCCTCAGCAGCGGAACCTGGTGTATTCGCGGCTCGAGTTCTTCGATCTTGGCGGGGCGCTGATGGACGACTTCGCCGTGACGGCCAGCTACAGCCGCCAGAAAGAAGGCAGCCGCACGACCGACACTCGGGGGACGCGCGACAACCTGGATATCGCCGAGTTTGACGTCAACAATGTGGGGCTCAACCTGCAGGCGGCGCGGGACTTCGAAGAGTATGGTCGGCTGACGTATGGGACCGACTGGTTCCGCGACGAGATCAGCGCGTTTCGCAATCGCTTTCGCGCCAGCGATGGTGGATTCGTCAGCCCGCTGACCCCGCAGTTTCCCGACGATGCCTTCTACGAGCGGTTCGGCGCCTTTCTGTATTGGAATGTCGATCTGAACGACTGGCTCAACTTCCAAGCCGGCACGCGCTACGAACACATCAAGGCCGGCGGCACTCCGATTGTTCAAGTCAACGGCCAACCCACGCCGCTGCGGGTTGACGAGACCTTCCAGGATTGGATTAGCTCCGGCGCCCTGACCGTGCGGCTGACCGACGATGTCCACCTGATCGGCTCCATCAGCCAGGGCTTTCGGGCGCCCAACCTGGACGACCTGGTGGCGACCAATCCCTTTGTCCAACAGGCCGGCACCGATTTGCCCAGCGTAATGCTGGGGCCCGAGCGGGCGATCAACTACGAGGTGGGCTTCAAGGTCGATCGCCCCATCTGGCGGGCCCAGGCGTTTTATTTCTGGACCGATCTGCAAGACAACATCCTGCGGGCCCCACAAACCGACATGGGCGACCCGCTGTTTGAGCGTGTCAACCGCGACAGCTATGTCCACGGGTTCGAGATCACCCAGGAACTGCTGCTGACCGATACCTGGGCGGTGTGGGGCAACTACTTCTACACCTACGGCCGCGACGAGATCGAGCTGGTGCCCTTGAGCCGGATTCCGCCGCAGCAGGGCAGCCTGGGACTGCGGTATCGCACGCTCGACCGGCGAAGCTGGTTCGACGTGTTTGTGTGGATGGTCGACGCGCAAAGTCGGCTGGCTCCGCAGGATATCTCCGACGCCCGCATCCCCGATGGCGGCACACCGGCGTTCGCCACTTTGAATCTGCGTACCGGCACGACCTTCGGTCAACGGAACTTGCACCGGGTGGGCATGGTGCTCGAAAACCTCACGAATACCGCCTACCGGGTCCACGGCTCGGGTGTCGATGGCCCCGGCATCAACGGCATTCTGACCTACGAGTTCATTCGCTAGCGGGGGCTTTGGCCCGCCCCGAAGCCGCTTCGGGAACTTTCCACGATCCAGTCCGCGTCCAAGCCGGGAGCCCCTCGCCCGGCTTGCGTGCGTTGGGCGAATGGTGCAAGACGGGGTCACCGCCGCGCAAGCCCCGGGGCCGCAGGTGGCTGGCATGCCGCCCACGCGGTGGTGGCTTGGGCAAGATCGTTCACTGGGCAAATAAGGATGAGGGGAATGAGACCGTTCACTTGGCTGGGATTGTGCATCGTGCTGGCTTCTTTCTCGCCGCTGCGGGCGGAGGACACGCTCCGGGTGTCGAGCTGCTATCTGCCCGAGCGGCTGCTGGGCGGCTTAATCGTCTCGCTGGAGGGCACCCTCGGCGGCGAGGCCACGTTGACGGTGGATCCCAACAATTGCCAGCTCGATGCCTTTGGCGATCCCACCGTCTGCACCCGCATCGCGGCTTTGCCCCGGCAGGTGACTTTGCGAAAGCTGGACCAGGCCGATCCGCAGGGGGCCGGCCGTCAGTTGTACGCCGTCGAAGGCGAGGGCCTGGACGCCACGGTGCGATTGTCGGTTGGCCCCGGCGAGCACGGTGTGGTGCGGTTGATCGTGGCTCGCGAAGGCCAGCAGCGGCCCACCGTGGTGACCCTGGAGCGAAGGGCCCCGGCCGACGAGGCCCAAGCCCGCCCGGGTCCGGCTGGCCAGCGTCGACCAGCACGGGGTGAACAAGAAACCCGCCGGGCCGAGGCCGCGTACTCGGCCGTGCAATGGGGCGACACCGTGTGGTTGTTTGCCAATGGCGTCCACCGGACCGGCGGCTATCAGGTGTCCCTTGAGATGCGACCCGAGCGGCGGTTTCCCCGGGCGTTCAACCTCAAGGTCACACCGCCCGACGGGCCCGCGACCGAGGCGCTGACACCCTTTTCAGCCCACACGCACTTTTCGGTGGGCGACAGCCGGATTGCGAGCCTGACCGTGCATGATCGCTTTGGTGCTCAATCGGTGCCGGTGGTGGCGTTGGCCGACTGATCGCCGGAAGCGGTGGATTCGCCGGACTCGGCTGGTGGCGGTTGGACGATGGGCGTGAGGACCATCCCCGCGAGCGACTGCCAGCGAGGGTCGCCAAACTCGTCGAGCCCCAGGCGCAGCGTGCGGACATCGGCGCGGCGCCGGTAGCTGCGGGCGATGCGATCCCAGAACGAGAAGACCGAGGCGTAGTTGGAATTCGTCTCGTGCCGCAGGTGCGAGTGATGCACCTTGTGCATCGCGGGCGTGACCAGCACCGTGCGGATGGGGCGATCCCAGCGGCCCAACGAAATGTTGGCGTGATGCCACTGGGTGACGACGATCACGAGCGATTCGTAGATCAGAATCTGCCAGATCGCCAATCCGAAAAGCGGGATCAACAGCAATCGCAGGCTGGCGCCGATGAGATGCTCGCCGGGGTGAAAGCGGGTGGCCGTGGTGACATCCATCTCGGGGTCGTGATGGTGCATCCGATGGAATCGCCATAAGAATGGCACTTCGTGATTGGCCCGATGCCAACAGTACATCCAGGCGTCGAGCACCAGCACCGCGACAATCAGGCCCAACCAGGCCGGCGGATTCCACCAGTGCAGCAGGCCCCAACTGGCCTGGGCCGTGGTCTCGGTCAGCAGGACCGTCGCGGTTCCGAACAGTAGGGCCAACATCACGGTGTTGAACAGCGCCAGGCTCAGGTTGCGGGCGGCATGACGCACCCGCCGGCCAGCGGGAAACACCGGCCGCCAGCTTTCCCAGGTCCAAAACACCACCAGCCCGGCGACCGCCGCCACCGCCTTGATCCAGGCCCATGTGGCGGGTGAGACCAGCGCGTCGGTCCAGGCCAGCAGCTCCATCACACCTGCTCGTCGGCTGAGGGTCGGGTCAAACGCCCGCGCAGGTAGACATCGGGTCCACTGGGCAGCAGGGCGGGGTTGTCCAGTTTCCAGGCTTGCGCCATTTCGGCCAGTCCGCCGCCGGCGATGGGCACCGGTGCGGCCTGGCCGCCCACAATCTTGGCGGCCAGAAAGACGTGGACCTCGTCGACCACTTGCAAGTCAAACAGGCCGCCCAACAGCCCGCCGCCGCCCTCGGCCAGCAGATTGGTCATCCGGCGCCGCCCGAGTTCGTGCAGCAATTCGCTTAGCCGCTGGCTGTGGCTTGCACCGGGCAGGACCAAGACCTCGACACCACGATCGGTGAGTTGTTGGATGGCGGTCCGCGGGGCCTCGGGGCTGGCGGCCACAATCACCGGGGCCTCGCGGGCGGATTGCACCAGCCGGCTGCCTGGCGGCAAACTGGCCAGGCGGTCGAACACGATTCGCGTGGCCAGCCGGGCTCCCGGGGGACGGGCCGTGAGCTGGGGATCGTCGCGGCGGGCGGTCGTGCTGCCGACCAGGATGGCGTCCATCCGCCCCCGAAGCTGATGAACCAGGTCGCGGCTCTGGGGAGAGGAAATCCATTGGCTCGACCCGGTGTGCGTGGCGATGTGACCGCACAGGGTCATGGCCCACTTGGCCAGCACGAAAGGCCGACCCTGTTCGACAAGCCGAAAGAACGGGGCGTTCAACTCGCGGGCCTCGCGCTCCAGCAGGCCCACGTCGACTTCAACGCCCGCGGCGCGAAGCTGGTCCAGTCCCCGCCCGGCGACCTCGGGAAAAGGATCGCGGGTGGCCACGACCACACGTTGGACCCCAGCAGCGATGAGGGCTTGGGTACACGGTGGCGTCTTGCCGAAGTGCGCGCAGGGTTCGAGTGTGACGTAAGCCGTGGCCCCATGGGCCTGGTCCCTGGCGTGGCGAAGGGCCTCGACTTCGGCATGCGGGCCGCCAAAGCGATGGTGGTAGCCTTCGCCGATGGTGCGGCCATCGCGGAGGAGCACGCAACCGACCATGGGGTTGGGTTCGACAAAGCCTTGCCCCAGGGCGGCCAGTTCCAGGGCGCGGCGCATCGCGGCAACAGCGTTGGGGTCCCGCGACGGCATCGGCCAAGCCCTCCTGGAGACGGTTGTGATCGCGTGGTGCCAGCGGCGTCCCGATCCTGCAACGACCCGACCCCGCGGCTTCCCGACCCAGCGGCTTCGAGCCACTTGGGGGCCGAGATGCAAGCTCCCGGGGGTTCAGCGCGGCAGAATCAGGCCCGGCCCTTCGCCGGGACGATGCGGCCGGCGGCTGGGCGGGAAAGACGATTCGCCTTCGCGGGTGCTTTGCAGAAGCTCATTGGTCGATTGCTGGTACATCTCCGAGATTCTGCCACCGGTCACCATGTCAAACCAATCCAGCACCGGGGCCAGAATCTGCGGGATGTGTTGATAGCGTTCCAGCATGGACCTGCCGAATGCGGCGGTCTCGTCGATGAGCTGGCGCCGGGCCAGTTCCTGGAATTCGAGGATATCCCACAGGGGGACGTGCTCTTCGCTGGGCATCGCGGTGCGGGCTTCCTTGAGTCGGGCCTCGGCTTCGTCGAAGGTCCAGGCATTGCGCACCAGCCGCACGAACAACGGAATCCGCAGCGAGTCGTCCGGCGCGTCCTCGGGGCAGCGGCGGAGTTCCTCTTCGGTGACGGGCGCGATCAAACCCGCAAGGTGCCGAGTCGTGACAAGATTCGAAAGATCGTTGAGCTGGTCATCGTCCAACTCGCTGGGGTTCACCCGCCGCAGGGCCAGCGGCGAGAGCCAACTCGGGTCGAAGCGATCCGGCGGGACCGGCGGCGGAATCGGGAGCCCCAGTTCCTGGCGGATCGCGTCCCATTCTTCCTGGGGTAAGCGATACCGGCGACTGACCTGACGGTGTTCCAGCCACGCCGCGACATGGGGCTTCAACACCTCGTCGGCGACGGCTTCACGCGGCGTGCGGCCTCCGAGCACGCTGCTGGGTGCGTTCAGCCAAAACCCGCGGAGGACCTGGCGTTCTTTGTCGAGCTGGAGCCGATCACCCTGTCGCGACCACTCCAAAACGTTGGGCATGTAACGGTACTCTCTCCAGGCCAGTTCGACCGGAAACTCCGCTGAGCGGTCTTCGGAGATCAGCTCGCCCAGACCTTGAAGCTCAAGCTGGCTCAGGAGTTCGCGGACGCGCTCCTCCTGACCTTCGATGAGCGGGAAGTCAATTCTGATCTGGGCCTCGCGATCAGTCCGCTTGCCGAAGATCGAGACTCGGCACAACTGGATCGGCAGGTCGTCGAGGGAGGGTTCCCCGAAGGATCCCTGGTCGTCCGGTTCTGGTGGTGGTCGGTCGAGCAACTCGCCCAGGATCTCGGGCACGGGGTCGTCGCCGTACTCGTCGCGGTCGATCTCTTCGTCGACAAACTGGGGGTGACCGGTGATCTGGGCTGCCAGGGCCGTGCCGTCGGTGACCGCGTAGGTCCGCATGATCGTCGGGCAGGTTTCGCCGCCAAGGTGGTCGGCTAGCCCTTGAAGCAGCCCGGCGGCATCCACCCGGCTCTCGAAATCCAGTTCGGTCTTGTGGAGGATTCGCTCCAGCAGTTCGCGGGCCCTGGCCGTCTGGAAGGTGACGGCCGCCAGCCAGGCTCCGAACCACAGGATGCGGTGGGGGCAGTCTTCGCGATCAAGCCAGGGTTCGAGCTGCCGATAGCTGGCCAGAAAACGGCTGTCTTGGGTATCACGATTTGCCGCGCGAAACGTCTCGGCCCAGGGGCTGTTGGCTTCATCTTCCGAGAGTTGCACTTCGTTCAGGCCGTAGTCCCCTTTGACCGATGGCAGGACGAAGGGGTTGGCCATCAGCTTTTCCCAGGAACTGGTTTCGCCCTCTTCGACAGCCACCCAGCTTTCGATCGCAGTGTAGGTCACGGCCGCCGGGGCCCCTTCCGGCAGCTTTTCGATGGCGGCCAACGCAATCGACTTGGCAGCCAGGTGGGCGTAATGCACCGATTCCTGGGATTGGGGTGGAAGCAGGTACTCGAGATGCTCGATCGCTTGCAGAAGATCGGTCCAGACGACGGTCAACGACAAAAGGGCGTGGGCCCAATCCACCTGGTCGTTGATCTCCAGGGCCGCCGTGGTGGCTTCGGTCAGGGCCGCCTGGTCATCGCGCTTCAGGGCGCAAATCGCCTTGGTCCGCAGCAGACACATCGTCGGCCCGTGCTTGTCGATCAGGCGTTGGACTTTTCGAGCGGTCTGCGACGGCTGATCCCTCTGCATCGTGGCCAGTTTTTCGTACTCCCCAATCAGCTTGGGGCAGCAGAATTTGACCTTCTCGCCCGAGCCCGAAGGGCAGATGCTGTAGGGGTCCATGACCAAGTCTCGCGCGTTGGAGGAAAACGAAACAGGGCCGCACCGCGGCGGGACACCACGACCGTGCGGCCCTGAGCCGGGATTATACCGAGTGCCTGCGGGCGGTGTCAGCGGTTGCTGGGCGAGAGGGCCGCCCGCTTCTTGGCGATCAGCTCCAGCAGGGCGTGTTGCGGCTTGGCGAACTTGTCGATGCCCTCCTGCATGAGCACCTGCTCCATGGCGTCGATGTCGACCTTGGCGTCGATCTCGTCCAGAACCTCCTGGCTGGGCATCTGGCTGACGCGGGCCTCGAACGTGCGACCGCTGTCTTGGACCTTTTCGTTGGTCTCCGGGGGGTTGGTCTCGATGCCATCGCCAGCGAAGGCCTCGACGTATTTCCAGGCCGGATCGTTGGGCTTCTTGGTGCCGGTGCTGGCAAACACAATCTCCTGCTGCAAGGGCGTGGGATTCTGGGCCCAGAAGTCGCGGTTCTCTTGCCAGATCCGCTTCGCGTTGACGATGCCCACTTGCCCTTGGGCGGCCTCGCTGAGCGAGGACACGTGTTCTTCGGTGTACACATCAACCCGCGAGACGAAAATGCTGTACACGCTCTTGAAGCGGCTCAGGTCGCCAAATCGCCGGGCCCCGGCCCACAGGCGATCGCGAGCAATCGTGTACTGACGGCTGGTAAAGCACAGGGTCACGTTGACCGTAATGCCCGCGGCGGCCAGTTCCTCCAGGGCATCCAAACCGGCCGGGGTGGCCGGGACCTTCATCATGCGGTTGTCCTGGCCCTGACTCCACTTTTTGGCCAGGGCAATGTACCGCTGCACCCGCTCGTCGTGCGGCGGGCCCAACTCGGGGTCTTCCAGCAGGGGGTCCAGTTCGAAACTCACCCAGCCGTCGTTTCCCTGGGTGCTTTGCCAGACCTCGCGGAACACGTCTTGGGCCCGGTTCACCAACCGGTCGGTCAGCTCCCAGGCGATCTCTTCGTCACTGCGTCCTTGGGCCAGCAGCTCTTCGATCTCGTTGTCGAACCGACCGGTGCGGATCAGCCCGCTGATGATCACCGGGTTGCTGGTG
>JBJHDE010000107.1:0-3505 GCA_050486385.1 Planctomycetales bacterium
CCGGCCGGGGTCGCGCGTTGATGGGCAGTGGCAACATGACCTATCGCGAGGAACTCCGCGACGAGGGCCTGGGCTCGTTCTTGACGTTGGCCCATGCCTTGCGGTTGCGGACCCATCCGCAATTCTCGGGGACCATGCAGGGGCTGGATGTGCAGGCCACCTGCACGCTCAGCGATCGGGCCGCCCGGGTCGATGGCGACACGTTGGAGTTCTCCGGGCGGTTGCAGGCCGATCCGCCGATCTACGCGGTCGTCGGCTACTTCGATCCGGTCGGGGGCGGCGATTACGACGCGACCACCGCGGTAGCCGTGCCCGACGACGCGGGGCGATTCACCCTGCGGACGGCGGCCCTGAAACCGGGCAGTCCCGCCGAGCTGCGGGTGGTGGCCTGCCACGCCAGCGGCGATACGACAACCTTTCGCTACAACTACAGCGTCGAGGACGACGGCCGCCCCAACATCGACCGCATGCAGGAAATGTTCTTGCTTGCCCCGTTGGCCGACGCCATCCGCGACCGCAACCGCGACGAGGCCCAGCGACTGGCCAAGAGCCTGGGCCAGCAAGGTGCCTCGCCCTCGGTGGAAACGCTGGCCCAGGCGCTTATCGCCACGCACTTTGCACCGCCTGACGTCCAGGACCTGGCCACGATTCCCGCTGACGAACGGTCCGTCGACCTGGGTTCGATCCGGCCCGCCGAGGTCCGCGTCGGCTGGATGCGACCGACCTTCAATCGCCTGCCCGACAATCGCCGGCTGCTGCAATCCGGCGGGCGCTACTATGCCCAGGGCGTGTACGCCCACGCCCCGGCCCGGCATGTGTACGCCGTCAACGACCAGTGGCAACGCCTGACCGGCCGCGCCGGCCTGCAAGACGGCAACAACGGCAGCGTCGTGTTTGTGATTCGCGGCGACGATCGTGAGCTGTGGCGATCCGAGCTGATCCGCGGCGGCATGCAAGCCGAGTACAACGTGGATCTGGCGGGCGTCAAACAGTTGGAGCTGGTCGTCGAAGACGGCGGCGACGGCAACGGCGCCGATTGGGGCCTGTGGCTGGTCCCGCGTCTGGCGCGGTGATTGGCCCTGGCGGAGGGATCACGGCTCAGTTGGCCCAGATCGCCCGCATAATGAACAGCTCTTCGCTGCCGATATCGGTGAAGCCGAATCCCAGGCCGGCCTGAATCTCGAAGTTCTTCGTGAACTCGTAATGCAACTGCGGCACAATGATCAACTCGGGCGTGCCATCGAAGCGCCCGGCGTAGTTGGTCTCGACCCCCAGGACCAGCCGATCGCTGACCTCGCGGAAGATCGAGACGTTGAGCAGTCGATCGAAGCTCTCGTATTGCCGCGAGCCCTCCAGGTCGAGCCGGATGCCCGCCATGCCCAGCATGCTCCAGTGCTCATCAAAGCGAATGCCCCAGACGTACAGCCAGCTCGTATTCCACTGCAACCATTCGGTGTTGGGTTCAATCAGCACGTGCAGGCCGTGAATGAACTGGTTGTCGAAGGCCGTGCCGAAGGTCCACTGCAGGCCCAACTTGTATTCTTCCAGCGTGGCGTCTTCAAACGGAAACTCGAACTCGATCGCAAAGCCATCGGTCACGGCATATTCAATCTCCGGGGCCCACTCGATGCCCCGCCGGTCGGGCGTGGTGGCACCGGGACCAAAGGGGTCGCGATCGGGATCCCGCCGCAATCGCTTCCAAGGGAACGCCGCCAACACGTTGGCCTCAAGCTCGCCCTGCCGTGCCCCCAACGGCCGCACCAGGTCAAACAGCAGGGGCTCGGGAATCCAGACCGGGTTCTCTTCGGCCGCCGGATCCAGGGTGTGCCGGTGTCGTTGAATCGTCGGGTCGAGCGCTAAGTCCTCGTCGGCGATCTCGAAGCCGGGATTCAAGGAGTGCCGCGGGATCGGATCGACGTAGAAGTCGTCGGCGGCCAGTACCCCGCACGAGAGCGCTACGGCGACCCCCAGGCTCCAGTGAATTCGCCCACGAATGTGCATTATCCGACGCATCCCTTCGTTCACGAATCGTGACCGCCCGACGGATAGGCCCGGCGGATGCCGCTGAGCCTGGTCGGGAGCCACTCCCACGCGCGTGAGTTGGTCAGGCCACCAGGAATGGCAGCACTGACAGCAAACAGGGCCAAGACCTGACCCTTACACGAACCGAGATCCGGTTCACGCGAGGATTCTTCGTCGCCCGGGATGCCCATTCTTGAGGCAACTCGCCCGCCACAAGGTCAGGATGGTCCGATTGGGTGGACTTTTCGGCCCACAACGTGAAGCGGGGGTTAAATCCGCTTGAACTGGCGATCCAGGTGTTCGCGGGTCAGCACCAGGGCCGAGGGTCGCCCGTGCGGGCAATGATGGCTGTCCTGGGCCAGATGCCGCAGCCGCAGCAGCTCGGCAATTTCCTCGGGGGGCAAGCGGTCGCCGGCTTTGATGGCGGCCTTGCAACTCATCATGTGCAGCAATGCGTCGATCAGGTCGCGACGCTCGGGCTTGCGGCCTCCGGCCAGCAGTTGGCTGGCCACATCGCGGACCAATTCGGCCGGGGCCAGTTGCTTGAAGATTGCCGGATAGCTGGTCACCAGCACCGTGGACTGGCCAAAGGGTTCGACCCGCAGGCCCAGTTGAACCAGCAGTTCCGACTCCGACAGCAGGGCCGCGGCTTCTTCCGGCGCAAGATCCACACTCTCGGGGACCAGCAACTTCTGGCTTTCCACTTTGCCGGCGAGCACCCGTTCGCGGAACTGCTCGTACAGCACCCGTTCGTGCAAGGCGTGCTGATCGATGATCACCACGCCGTCGCCTTCGCTGGTGACCAGGTAACGATTGCCCACCTGCAAGGCCATGGGCAGTGGCTCGTCGGACGACGATCGGCCGGTCGCCGGTGTGGCGCCCCGCGCCACAAACGGGGCCGCGGCGGGTTCCTCACGGGCGGGTTCAATGCGATGCAGCTCCAGCGGCTCGACCGGGGCCGATCGCCAATCGGCTGTCGGAGGCCGAGCAACGGGTTCTTCCAGCACGCCCGGCGTGGCCGTTGGCGGTGGCAATTGGCTTTGCACCCACGAGACAAGCTGCTGACGAGCCTGCTCGGCGGCAGGATCGCTGGCGGCGGGCGTTGCGGCCGGGTCCTCGCTTCGACGCTCGACGAGCTGATGTTCGAGATTGGTCGTCAGAAACTGGGTCCGCAGGGTGCTCAGCAGGTGACTGTAGTGCCGCCCGCCGTCGCGGAAGCGGACCTCGAGCTTGGTGGGATGCACATTGACATCCACCAGGTTCGCCGGCATCTCCCAGAACAGAAAACCGATGGGGTGCCGCCCCACGGTCAGCAATCCGCGATAGGCCTCGGTCAGGGCATGACCCAGGGCCCGGTCGCGGATGTGACGCCCGTTGAGAAACACATACTGCATGCGGGTGTGGCTGCGGCTCTGGCTGGGATGGGCCACGTAGCCCGAGAGCCGCACGTCCTCGTCACGGCTGCCGACTGGCACCAGGTGAT
>JBJHDE010000107.1:3515-11540 GCA_050486385.1 Planctomycetales bacterium
GCCGGTTCGCTGACGGGCACCAGATCGTGGACCCGGCGGCCGTTGTGTTCCAGGGTGAAATGGACCTTGGGGTGCGGCAGGGCCAGGCGGATCAGGGCCTCGCTGATGTGGCCAAACTCGGTGGCGTGAGTCTTCAAGAACTTCCGCCGAACCGGCGTATTGAAGAACAGCCGGCGGACCTCGATGAGTGTTCCCACCGGGCCTGCCACCGGGGCCACGCCGCCCAACTCGCCCCCCACGACCTCCAGCTCGCTGGCTCCGGGCTGCTCGGGCGGCCGGCTTCGCAACCGGAAGCGGCTGACCTCGGCAATGCTGGCCAGGGCCTCGCCACGAAAGCCCAGGGTGCCCACTTGAAACAAGTCGGCGGCATCGACCAACTTGCTGGTCGCGTGCGGAGCCACGGCCAGGGGCAGTTCCTCGGTGGGAATCCCCCCGCCATTGTCGACCACGCGGATCAACTCGGCCCCGCCCTCTTCAATGGCCACGTCGATGCGGGTGGCCCCAGCGTCCAGGGCGTTCTCGACCAATTCCTTGACCACGCTCGCTGGCCGCTCGATCACCTCGCCCGCGGCAATCTTGTTCACCACACCGGGCGGCAACTTGCGAATCATGCGTGGGCCAAGCCTGGAGCAACTGGTCGAGCGAGTCGGTCAACCTGCGAGTGTAGCAGCGCCTCGGGGGTAGGTGTCGAGGGGGGCAGGCGAGTCCACCCCATCATTCGGGGAGAGAAAAGTCCAGGCTTCTGGGGCCTTGGGGCGTGATCTCGACTTCGAGCTGGCTCTGCACGTTGTACTCTTCGGGGATGTAGCTCGCCCGCACTTCGAGGCCCATTTCGGGGTCGGGGGGTCCGATGGCCCGGTCGGCATCGATCTCGACCCGCATTCGCCCGGCGGGCAATTTCACCTGGTATTTCCCCTGGGTGATGGGTCCGGCAATCTGGCCGCGACTGCGATCGTGGGGGACGAACACGATGTGGCCCTTTTCGACCGGCTGGTCTTCCCAGGTGACCTGCCCGCTGACCAGGTAGGTTGCCTCGCCGCCTTGGCAGCCTAACAGCGCCAGCACGGCCAGTCCCGGAAGGC
This sequence comes from Planctomycetales bacterium, assembly GCA_050486385.1. Lineage (GTDB taxonomy): Bacteria > Planctomycetota > Planctomycetia > Pirellulales > Pb10988 > JBJHDE01. Next base: position 4,598 of record JBJHDE010000107.1, read on the forward strand.
TGCGCGCCAGAAGACCCGCTGCCGGACGGCCCCCGGTGGCCGAGCGACGGAAGCAAGCGAGTGGGTCGGGCCGAGGTTCGCGATGCGCCATCAAGGGAAAGCTCGGTTGGGGAACGTGCCACCTGGGCATCAGAAGGGGCGAGTGAACACTTCGCCGCCGTTGCGGCTGCCAAGAGCCAGGTAGACCTCGGCATCAACGTCGTTGACAATAAAGTGCATCGAGCCATCGGCCAGGGCCACATTGACACCGCCCGAATGAAACGAGCGGGCCGAGACGAACATGTTCTGTCCGGTGTAGATGCAGGGGGCCTGCGGCACGGGGGTCTTTCCGCACCAGTTGAGCCGATCGGGCACCAGCGTGTTGGGCGTAACCCGGGTGCTGAACAGCACGCCCCCATGCGCCGGATTGTAATAGCGGCCGCGGATGTCGTGCGAGTCGGTATCGGGGCTGAGAATTAACTCGCTGATCATCAGCGTGTTCGAGGCGCCATCGGTGATCCAGGCGTCGCGGACTTTCGACTGCGCAAAGAACAGCCCGTTGAGCTTCGCGCTGGCTTCGACCCCGCCTTCATTGAAAAAGCCATTGCCGGCGTTGGCCACCATGTTGCCCGAGAAGCCCTGCGTAGGCGTCGCCGAACCGCCCGAACCGCCCCAGAAGGTGTGCAGCTTGGGGCTGGTAGGATCGCTGGGACACATAAACACCGGAACGACCGTGTGCATTTGTGGAAAGGCCAGGGCACTGCGATGGTTGCGCATGTGCTCGGCAAATTGATCGTAAAGGGCTTGAAACTCGACAAATGGTAACGTCTGGTGCATCCAGCAGCGGCGATCTTGCCAATTGTCGTAGGGACTGGGCGTGTGATGGGTACTGTCCAGATAGTTGTACACGCCATGCGGCAAATGACCGTACTGGGTCTCGTGATTGATCAAGCCCAGGGCGATGTTCCGCATGTTGTTGCTGCACTCCAGCTTCCGCGCGGTGGCCCGCACACTGTTGACCGCCGGCAGCAGCAAAGACATCAGAATGCCGATCACGGTGATTACGACCAACAGTTCAATCAGCGTGAATCCCCGAACCCGCTTGGTTCGCTTGACCATCACTTCACCCCCGTGTTTCGATGACATGGCACGGATGCGCGTACAACCTGTTGAACAGCCCTCTCAATCTGCTGGTCAGCGCCAGCCGGGATCTCCTGGACACGCTTCAGTCCAGGCGCTGCATGAATTGCTCGACGGTCCGGCTCCAATCGTCGCGGCCGGTGCGTCGTCCACGGCACAGGCCCCAAGCCGCCAGCAAGGCGGCGGTGGCCGCGGTCGCGCCGGGATCTAAACTCATGACATCGTCCGGCTCATCTTCAGGGTCGGGATTGGCCCGTGGCAGATCAAGCCCCTGCTCGTCGGCCGCCCGCAACAATTCTTCCAACAGGGCCCCCAGCACTTCGTCGTCCAGTTCGCCCGGGGTGGTCTTATCCAGCGGAATGACCATCGGCTCGCCGTCGGGAACCTCAAACCCCAGCTCATACTCCCCGACCGGCAGACTCAGTCGGGCCAGGCGTTCCAGCACCTCGTCAATGGTCGCTCCTGGCAGGCTGCCCAAACGTAGCCGTTGTCCGTCGCGAACCCAGAAGATGCCCAGCACGACATCGCCCGGGTCGACGGGGTCCTGATCCACGCCCGAGGCCCGAAACTGGCGGCCATCCTCCAGGTCGAGAAGGCCCTCCCGCCCGGCGTCGGTGGGAACGCCCGGCGTGGGCACGCCCCAGGCAAATGGCTCGCCCAGGTCACTTGCCGCGGCATGGTTCTGTGGGAAGCCCCGCAGGTCGAGAAAGTCGCCCAGGATCAATCGCTCGATCCCCACGAAGTTGACGGTCGGCCCGCTGGCCCCGCCGCCCAGATCCAACGTGAAGGCCCCATCGGTCCCAATCCGATTCAAACTGTAAGCCAGCCCCAGCGTGCTGAGGTGCAACGTGTCGCCGCTGGCAAAGTTGCCGTCCAAGTCGGGCGTGCCCTCGCCGGGTGGCGGGCCGCCGGCGATGGTCCGCGGTCCACTGAACCAGGGCTGCGCGAAGAAGGTATCGGCAAACGGGCTGCCGATGACATTCTCGTAGGGGTCCAGCATGGTCAGGCGGTCGCCTCGGGCGTTGATGACCTGGGGGTCGGTCGCGTCCAGATCGAACCACACCGCCAGACTGGCCGAGAAGTCCAGTGTGTCGTTGCCGCCGGGATCGCGAACCACGGCATCGATCGGTCCGTGGCCGTCCACGCCCAGCGCCAGGGTGTCGTCGCCCCAGCCCAGGTCCAACTCGGTGGTTCCCGAATGGGTGCTGGTCACCAGCAGGTGATTGTCGCCAGAACCCAGGGTGAGATCCAACGCTTCAAAATCGATATAGGTCACTCCCTCGCCCAAGCCCAGGCCATGCAGCTCGGCGGCCGACAAGTGGCCCTGGGTGGCCTGCCCATTGGCCGTGTCGCGGACAAGCAAGGTGTCGAAGCCACTGCCGCCGTCCAGGTGAATCGCCCCGGCCAGCCCGGCCAGCGTGTTCAACGATCCGCCCAGATCGACCACGTCGTCGCCGGCCCCGGAGTGGACCGCAAGCGACATCGCCGCGGAGGTCGACTCGATCGCGAAGCTGTTTCCGCCTGAACCGCCCCACACCTCGCCCAACGAGACGCCACTGAGGGTCAGCCAGCCGGCATGGGCATTGCGAGACATCTGGTCGGCTTCGATGACGAAGCTGGTCGCCTGCGTGGTGCCCGTGTCGACCAACCGCAGGCGATCGTCGGCATGGCCGCCCAACACGACCTGGATGGAAGTGCCCGCCAACGGGTCGAGCTGCCCACTGGCGCTGCCCAGGTGGACGGTGTCGCCCCCGCCACCGCCCACCAGCAGCACCTGCCCGCTGGCCGCGGTTCCCAAAAGATAGATCGAATTGGTCCCGCCCGAGGTGGCCATCACCAAATCGACCGCCCCGGGGCGATGATCGTCGTAGGTGATTTCATCGTCGCCGTCACCGGTGAGCACCACGATCTGGTCGCCCGCCAGAATCGGCCCCGCGATATGGATGCTGTTGTCGCCGTCGCCGGCATCGATGGAGACCCCGGTGGCGGCCGTCCAGGGGCCGACAATCTGGATCAGGTCATCGGCGTTGCTGGTCTCCAGCTCGATGGCGCCGGAGTGACTTTGAATGGCGCCGGCCAAATCGACCAGCCCGCCAGCGGTGGACCGCAATCGCACATCGCCCGACGCCCGCAGGCTCGCCGCCGAGGCCAAGTGCAGCCCATCGTCCGCCAGCAGGTCAAGCGTGCCGGCCAGGACGTCGACCGAGGCCCCGCCAGTGACCGCGACGGCATCGGTCGACGTCAAGGCGATGGCGTCGTGGGCGATGAGATTCACGCCGACCAGGATGGCCGAGGTCGCGTCCCAGGTCAGATAGGCCAGCGGGGCGATGCCGCCGACCTCGCCCAACAGACTGGCCGTATGCACCAGCAGGTCGACGCCCGCGGGCGTGCCCACGTCGGAGTCCAGCGTTGCCGCAATGGTCAGCTCGTGCGTGATCAGCGTGAGATCCTCGTTCACGATCACCGCCGGATGCAGCTCGACGCTTTGGCTGGTGGTGATCGCCCCGCCGGCCAGCGTGAGCTGATCGCCCGCGTAGACGATCAGGTGGGTCAGGGCCTCGTCGTCGCCAATCGTCCCCTGGATGAGAACGCCATCGTCGCTCAACAGCGTGAGCCCGTGCGGACCATCTACCGAATCCAACGTGATGGCTCCGCCCGCCAGGGTCTCAAGCACTCCGTCGGTCGCCAGGCTCAACGGACTGAAGACCTGCGAGCCGTTGGTGCGGACGACAATTTGGCTGCCGCCTGGGCCCAGGCGGGTACGGTTGGAACCGTGGGTATCGACCGCGGCCAGGGCTTGATGGGTTCCTACATCGTCACGGAATTGCACCTCGCCGTCGGCGGCCACGGTCAGCACGAAGGGGCCGTCGAGCGTGTCGTGCCAGACCGCATCGGCCCCGGTGGTGAGCGAAAGATCGGCCAGCAACTGCACGGCCGAGTGCAGCTCGGTCGAGCCCAGCGTCGTGATGCTGCCCCCGGCCAGTTCAATGGCATCGACGGCGGTCAGCGACAACGCCGCCAACCCGCCCTGTTGGCCAATCGCCCCTTCAAGCCGCAACTCGCCTGCGGACTCGATCGTCAGCTCGCGGGCGGTGCCATCGTGTTCGATGGCGCCCGAGATCAAGATCCCGCCCACGGCCAGACTCACATCGGTTTGCAGAGCGATGTCGCCTTCGATCCGCAGCACATCGCCGGTGCTGATGGACAAACCGTTCACGGCCTCGGCCAGTTCGACGGTGCCCAGGCCCTGAACGTGCAAGCGGCCGCGGCTGAGGTGCTCCAGCAGAATGTGATCGCTGATCGCCAGCACACCGTCGCTCGACCCCCGAATCAGCAAGCCGCCCTCGGGCAGTTGGAACTCGGTCACGCCGTCGACATCGCCGTCGGGATTCTCCAGGTAAATCCGATCGGCCCCGCCCAGGCCGTCGATCGTCAGGCCCTGCAGGCCCAGGGTGGGCATATCGAGCACGATGTCGCCGTTGACCTGCACCAGGACCCGTTCGCCCGCGGTGTTGTTATTGAAAATGTAAATCTCGTCGTCGCCCGTGGTCCCCAGGATCACCGGGCTGTTGTCGATGATCAGCGCCACGTCGTGACCACCGCCCGGGGTGCTGGTCTGCGCGTCGTAGGTGTAGGTCACCACGAACTGATAACCATCCAGGATGACGGTGGCTCCTTCGTCCAAGCCGGCAAATGTGCCCGAGACCGCTTGGCCGCCGTTGTTCACAAGGATGACGAACACGTCGCCCACGCCCGGCTCGCCGAGCACGCTGACCTCGAGGCTGGCCCCGCCGCCGGTGGCGCCGTCGCTGTTGAGGTCGATGGGTCCATTCACGATGACCGCATCGGAAGTGCCCGGGCTGTCCAGATTCACCTGGAATGTCGAGGTCGAGTCGAGCACCAACTCGCCCACGATCAGGTCGCCGGGTGTATCATCGATGCCGGGGCTGACGAACCCGCCGGTCGAGGTGACCGGGCCACTGATGGCACCGTGGCCTCCCAAGGCGGCATCAGTATCGATCACCACCGCCCCGCTGCCCGTGGCCGAGCCCGAGGCGTTGGTCACCAGCAGCGCGCCGCCCAGCACGTCGGTTCCATCGGCGTAGGTGTTGTCGCCGGCCAGGGTCAACGTGCCGCTGCCCTGCTTGACGATCCGGTTGTCGGCCGTAGTCGAGAAGGCGGTCCGCGCGGCGTAGTGGGTTTGGATCTCCTCGGCGGTCAGCGGCCGATCGTACAGGGCCACTTCGTCCATCAAACCCGGAAAATGGGCATGCAGGGTGGGATGCTTGCCAAAGGTCAGGGGCGTGCTGTCGGTCCGCGGCGTACCCGAGAAGGTGGCCCAACTGTCGAGCACGCCGTTAATGAACAGTTGCACCTGACCCTGGTCGTAGGTCACGGCCACGTGATACCACAGGCCCCGTTCAATCCGGGTGCGGCTGAACAGATTATTGTTGCCCGTGTCGGTGTAGCTCTGCACCAGCAATCGGCTCCCCGTGCCGGCTTCTTCCCAGACATTGAAGGTCCGATCCGAGGCCGACCCCTTACCCACCAGCCGCTGCCAATCGCTGGCCTCGCTCTCTTTGAGCAGCCAGAACTCGACGGTGTACTGCGAGGTCAGAATCGTATTCAGGTCCGCGTCATGTGGGACCTCGACGCGATTGTTCACACCGTCGAAGGCGGCCGAGGTGTTGTCGGTCTCCTGGGGCAACGGCGGTGGCTGCCCCAGGTCGGCATCATCGAAGTTCACATAGGTCCCGTCACGGCCGCCGACTTCGTCGTGGACGGTTCCGACTTCGGTCTCGTTGAGTCGCCACCACGCCACCGGCTGCGAGGCCGCGACCCGCTCGGCGTAGGTCGGCGGGGCCACACTGCCCGAACCACTCACCTGGCCCACCAGCGTGACGTCGCCGTCACCATCGACAATCAACCGTGAACTGCCCAGCTCGATCGCGCCGGTGACGGTCAGCACTCCCGCATCGGACTGGATCAGCGCTTCGGTCGACTCGGCCACGGTGGCCACCTGCTTGAGCGTCAAGGCGTTGAGAAACGGATCGAGGTTGGTACCGGTCAGTCCGTCCTTACCATCCAGAATGATGGTCACGCTGGTGTCGGTCGCTTCAAACACATGGACAATCGCCGAGCCCATCCAGTTGACACCGACCCGCGTACTGAAATGCTCGACTATCATTGAGCCATCCACCAAGACATTGAACGTGCGGGTGCCGGTCGTGCTCTCCATGAACAGCAACTGGAGTTGGTAACTCGCCCCGACTTCGAGCCCCTCAAGCGTGATCTCCATCTGGTCAATCGTCGGATCGCCATCCAGCGTGCGGCTGAAGCGGATCGACTGCATCAGGCTCTCCAACGGACCCTCGGGGCCACCGCCCGACCCGCCGGCCCCGCCATCGAAGTTGGCCTGCCCATTCACCCAATTGCCGTCTTGGGCCTCGGCCAGGATGGTCACGCCCGGCACCGTGTCGGGCGTGAACAGGGCATCGCCGATGGTCACACCGCCGGTGCCGCCAAGATCGAGGGCGTAGAGAAACTCGCCGGAAAAATCCAGATCGCTGGCGCCGACGAAGGGCTGCCGATAGGTCCCCAACGCTGCCAACGAGCCCGCCGACGCCAGGGCGATGGTGCCAGTGAGCGTGTTCTCGCCGTCGCGATTCAGCAGTCCCGGGCGGCTCGCCGTGGGCAAGGCCGCCAGCACGATGTCGCCGGCCAGGGTGATGCCCCCCGACAGGGCCAAGGTCGCGTCCGCCCCCACGTAGGTTGCATCGTCGGCCAGGCCCAAGGCGGTGTCGTGGGCGGCCACCAGGGTGCC
>JBJHDE010000108.1:0-5730 GCA_050486385.1 Planctomycetales bacterium
GCGTCGATGCCCTCGCACAACGCCCGAAGCTGTCCGCTGGTGAGTTTCTGGTCGCTGGCGTAGCGGTCGGTCAGGCGGACCGCGCCGAGCCGGGTGGTGAAGATGTCTTCGATGACGCCGGCGGCCGCGGCCACGATTTCGGTGCTGCCGCCGCCAATATCGGCCACGGCCACATCGATGGCCGACAGGTCGAAGTGCCGTTGCACGCTGCGATAGGCCAGCCGACCTTCTTGTTTCGAGCTGATGACCTCGACGTCCAGGCCGATCTCGTCGCGGATGCGATGGCAGAACTCCTCGCCGTCCGAGGCCTCACGCACGGCACAGGTGGCGATGGCGCGAATCTGCCGGCAACTGAAACCCTGGACGATTTGCAGCATCTGCCGCAAGACGGCGAAGCTCCGCTCCACGGCTTCGGGATTCAAACGGCCGGTCCGCGAGAGGTCCTGGCCCAGCCGAGTTTGCTCTTTTTCGTCATCCAGAATGCGGTACCGTCCGCCGGGCAGGCCCTCGGCAATGATCAGTCGCAGGCTGTTGGTGCCGATGTCGATGGCGGCCAAGGGGCCGGTGGTCGCCCGAGGTGGGCGAGGTCCAACGTCGTCAACCAATGCGGCGGCCGAATGCTCGGCGGCCGCGGCCGCCTGGGCCATCAACTCCTCGGTCGGTTCCACCATACACGAGCCCCCCGGTGATGCGACCAGCTTGTGCTGAGTGTCCGCCGTCGGGTTTCCGCCGGGGCGACCCACGATGGGCACGAGGCCGGGGCCTCATTCCCTCGGGAGCCCGCGAGATGATCGAACGGACGCACGCTTTATTGTTACGAGCAAGTGTTGCTTTCGGCAGGGCCGATGAGAATCGTCCCGCGAAAGTTTGCGAAAGTTTAACGGGTGGTGCGACAATTCCGAAGCGCCTGGCAATTTGGCGCGGTCCGCCCGCGGCGTTGACCGTTCGCTGGCCAGCTTCGATAATTCCCGACAGCTTGCGATCCTCAACACCGGGCGAGAACTCCCTGGGTGGGGGTGTCGCGGCGTGCCTCGCGGGCTCCCCGGCCGCTGGATTCGGTCGCCGCGGCCGAGCCCCAATGCCGTTCCTCCCTCAGCCGACCACCGCCACTGTGATTGTCCATCGAGAATCCGGCGGGTGGCCCGAGACATTGCGGCGGGGAGCCGTCGCCATCGGCAATTTCGATGGCCTGCACCGTGGGCATCAGCGGCTGGTGAGCCGCCTGCGGGAGTTGGCTCGGCAAGTCGACGGCCCCTCGGTGGTGTGGACGTTTGATCCGCATCCCGGAGAATTGCTCGACCCCCGCGGCCCGCCGCCCCCCTTGTCGACGCTGGACGAGCGGTTGCAATCGCTGGCCGAATCCGGGGTGGATGGCGTGGTGGTCTATCCCACCGATCGGGCGCTGTTGGGCCTTTCGCCCGAGGCCTTTTTCGACACCATGTTGCGGCAGGGCCTCCAGGTGCGGGGGATGGTCGAGGGTCCAAATTTTCGGTTCGGAAAGAATCGCGCTGGCGACATTGCCCTGTTGGACACTCTCTGCCGTAAGGCGGAGGTGCGGCTCGAGGTCGTCGAGCCCTTGATTGAAGACGGGCGAACCGTGTCGAGTTCGACCATTCGCCAACTGCTGAGCGCGGGGGCCGTCGACCAGGCGGCGGGATTGCTGGGCCGCGATTACTCGGTGACCGGTCGGGTGGTGCGCGGGGCCGGGCGCGGGCGCGCGTTGGGCGTGCCGACCGCCAATCTGGCCGAAGTGGCGACCCTGTTGCCCGCCCACGGCGTCTACGCCGGGCATGCCCATTGGACTGGCGGCCGGGCTGCCGCGGCCATTCACCTGGGGCCGAATGCCACCTTCGACGAGCAAGCGGCCAGCCTGGAGGTCCATTTGCTGGACACCGAGGCCGATTTGTACGGCCAACGCCTGGAGGTCGCCTTTCTCAAACGCCTGCGAGGCACCCAGCGGTTTGACTCGATTGAGGCCCTCAAGCGGCAAATGGCCGAGGACATCGCCCAGACCCGGCAGGCGGCCGGATAATCCGTGGGTCTGTTGAGGTTGGGCCCGGAAAAGCCGGGCGATGCCCCTCGCTGGTGCGAGGCGAATCTGGCAAACTGACGCAGCTTGCCCCCAGGTGCGTGTTCCCCCAGGTGAGTCGCCCCGAACCCAACGACAGCTCATGAGTCTGGCTGAAACCATGCAGCAGGAGGCCGAGGAGTTCTCGGCCCGGTACCGTGCCCTCCGCGAGCAGATTGGCCGCGTGATCGTGGGCCACGACGAAATTGTCCACGGCGTGCTGGCCAGCATGTTCATGGGCGGCCACTGCTTGCTAGAAGGCGTGCCGGGTCTGGGCAAGACCCTGCTGGTGCGGACCCTGGCCCAGTGCCTGAACCTGTCGTTCAATCGCGTGCAGTTTACGCCCGACCTGATGCCCGCCGACATCCTGGGCACCAACCTGATTGCCGAGAACGAGCACGGCCGCCGGGTGTTTCAATTCCAGCCGGGGCCGGTATTCACGCAAATTCTGTTGGCCGACGAGATCAATCGGGCCACGCCCAAGACCCAGTCGGCCTTGTTGGAGGCCATGCAAGAGAAGCAGGTCACCGTGGGCGGAACCGTCTATCCGCTGGACGCCCCGTTCTTTGTGCTGGCCACGCAGAATCCGCTGGAGCAAGAAGGCACCTACCCGCTGCCTGAGGCCCAGCTCGACCGGTTTTTGTTCAAGCTGATCGTGGGCTACAGCAACCGCGAGGAACTCCACGAGATTCTGGATCGCACCACCGCCGGCAGTCTGCACGAGCCCGAGCCGGTGATGGACGGCACCGAGATCCGCCGTTGGCAGCGACTGGTCCGCGAGGTGATTCTGGCCCCGCACGTCAAGGACTACGCCGTGCGGTTGGTCCTGGCGACGCATCCCGAGGGCCAATTCGCCCCCCAGGCCGCCAACCGTTCGCTGCGCTGGGGGGCCAGCCCCCGAGGTTTGCAGACCCTGGTGCTGGCCGGCAAGGTGCGGGCGCTGTTGGCCGGGCGATTCAACGTTAGCTTTGAAGACCTCCGCCGCGCGTATTTGCCGACGATGCGGCATCGCGTGTTGCTCAACTTCGAGGCCCAGGCCGAGGGCATTGAAACCGACAGCGTGCTGGCCGACATCCTGGAAGCCGTCCCCGAGAAGGTCGACGACTGACCGCTTGCGCATCGCGCGCAAAAAAACCGCGGCTGCTCGGTCCATCGAGCGGCCGCGGTGTTCATCTGTGCGGGAGCAATCGAATCCGTTCGCTGTCCCCTGGCAATAGTCTTATCGGCTGAGTCAGCCGGGGAATTTGAGAAAAATCCCCCAGTCGCCTCACTTGGCCAAAACCGGCCCACCGTGGTGGTGAGTGGCCCCGTGGTGATGAATCGCACCGTGGCGATGCACTGGGCCAGCGTGTCCACCGTTGAGCGGGCCACGGGCGTCGTACTGGCCATTCAGGTAGCTTTCATACGAGCCACACACCCAGCCGTTGTGGGTCATGGGGCCTTCACGCCAGCCCGACCCGGCGTACCGCGCCTGGTAGGGACCGCTGTAGGCGGCATAGCCACCCAGCGGACGGCTGCGAATCTCGTCGATGAGTCCCTGGTGCTTCTTCTTCTGGGCACAGGGGCTGCAGCCGGTGCATTGATCGTCCAGGAACACGCCATGGCAGCCTTGGCCGCCTTCCTGGCCATAGGCCAGTCGCTTGCACTCGTAGAAGAAAACTCGGCCAAACAACCCGCACTTGCGGCAGGTGTCGATGCCGGGGGCATGGCAGGCACAAGCGCCCACGCCCTTGAGATTGTCTCCGTGGCAGCCGTCGCAGGCCCCACCAGAGCATTGATGACAACCGCCGCCACCATAGCAGGTGGTGCAGTAGGTCGGATAATTACGGTGGTAGGTGCTGTGTGTCCAGGTCATGGCCTGAACCAGCACGTCCACGTTCGGCGCCTCTTGGGCCTGAATCGCGGGAACGCTACCCAGCGACAGCACACAAGCCGCCACCAACAGGGCAAGTCTCATCGGAACGACTCCTTCAGCACGTCGCACCGGTCGCCATGGGGTGGGGCGCCGGCTCTCGGATGGTCCTTCTCCGCCGCGGATCGCCCACTCCAGGCGCTCCGCACTGCTAACCTTCCCTCCAAAACGCCGGTGTCAAATGACCGAGGGCTGGGTTTTCCGACTTTTCCCCAACCCAACACCACGAGCTGTCGGGTCAGGCCGCCGGGAACAGGCCTCGGTGGGGCGTTGGCACACCAGGGTGAGCAACGCTTGGGTGGGCAACGCTCAGGTGGGAAGTCGCTCGCCGTCTGGGAGCTGGCCCAGACCGCATCGCGCGTGGCAAGGCCCCAACCCGGGGTCTGGTCCGCACAGAAAGTATCGGCCGAATCACCCATTCAGGCTGACCCGAATCGGCCAGCTTTTCCGGGCGGTTTAAGGTTCAGCCAACCGAGGGGACACGTCTGCTTCAGGTGTGATACTCGGCATTCAGCCGCACGTACTCGGCCGTCAGATCGGTGGTCCAGAACCGCGCGGTCCCCGGCCCCGAACCGACCACCAGCCGCAAGTGCGTGTCCAGGTTCTCGCGAATCATCCGCGAGACGGCCGGCCCGTCGAAGGTCTGCGGCGTGCCCAGCTTGTACAGCAGCGTGTCCTGAACCCACAGGCTCACGCTGCGGGGATCAAACGCCACGCCCGCATAGCCCGCCGCCGAGACGATGCGGCCCCAGTTCGGATCGGCCCCATGGATGGCCGTCTTGACCAGCGGGCTGTTGGCAATCGTGCGGGCGATCTGCCGGGCGTCGGCCACGCTATCGGCCCCTTCCACGTCGATGGTCACAATATGCTCGGTGCCTTCGCCATCCTGGGCGATCATGCGGACCAGTTCGATGGCCACTTCACGAAGCATGGCGGCAAAGGTCGCCAGATCGTCGCCCGTCAGGGGTGGGCCTCCGGCGGCCCCATTGGCCAGCAGCAGCACCGTGTCGTTGGTGCTGACGTGGCCGTCGATGCTCAGGCAGTTGAAGGTCTCGTCGGTGACCTCGCGGAGCACCCGGGTCGCGTCGTCGGGATCGATGGCGGCGTCGGTCGTCAGCACGCCCAGCATGGTGGCCATGTTGGGACCAATCATCGCCGCGCCTTTACAGAAGCCCAACATTCGCACATCCGCGCCACCCAGCGAAAGCTCGCGGCCCACCAGCTTGGGCACGGTGTCGGTGGTCAGCAGGCCCCGGGCGGTGGCGATGACATCGTCCTGGCCGGTGCCCAAGCGCTCGGCGGCCAAGCCAATCCCCCGCACGATTTTCTCCAGGGGCAGAAACTCGCCAATAATGCCGGTCGACAGGACCAGCATCTCCTCGGGGGCCACGCCCAGGGCGCTTGCGGCCTGTTCGGCCATGGTGGCGCAGTCGCGATCGCCCCGCTCGCCGGTGCAGGCATTGGCATTGCCGCTGTTGGCCACCACGCCACGGATATTGGCCGAGGGCGTGCGGGCCCGATCAAACACCACCGGAGCGGCCACCACGCGATTGGTGGTGTACACACCCGCGGCCGTGGCCGGGCGGTCCGACACAAACAGCGCCAAGTCGGGCTTGTTGGGGTTGCGCTTGACGCCACTGTGGACGCCCTGAAAACGAAATCCCTGGGGAATCGGCACGGTCATCTTCGGTCACACCCACGGGGCCAACGCAAGGAGAGGTTTACGGATCACTGCGAACGGTACGCGAGC
>JBJHDE010000108.1:5740-8080 GCA_050486385.1 Planctomycetales bacterium
GACTTTCCGTGACTTGCTGCTTCCTGCAAAAGTTTGGACACGGAACTGGATTGGTGGCACTGGTGGCTTGTCCACCAGTGTTTCACAACGCCTGCTATGGCTTGACTGATGCCCGCGAGACTCCTCGATCAAGGGCCGCTTGGGCGGTACTTTCTGGCCTAACCACACACTGGTGGACAAGCCACCAGTGCCACGAATTTCGTTCGAAGTGTTGCGCAAGCATCAGTGTGTCTGTATCAAAAATCCAACAGGCCCAACGTCTCGGGCCAGCCAAACAGGATGTTCAAGTTCTGCACGGCCTGTCCGGCGGCGCCCTTGATCAGGTTGTCTTCGCAGCTTGTCAGCACGACTCGCCCGCCCACGACGCGGACCGAGATGTCGCAAAAGTTGGTATGGGCCGTTTGCTTGGTGCCCGGCAACCGGGCCGAGATCCGCACGAACGGCTCGTCGGCGTAGTGCTCGGCCAACACGGCCAACAGTTCGCTTTCGCTGGCCGCCCGTGCCGGCTTGGCGTAGATCGTGGAGTGGATGCCACGATCCATGGGCACCAGGTGTGGGGCAAACAGCACGTCCACCGGACACTCGGCCACATCGCTGAGCACCTGCTCGATCTCGGGTTCGTGGCGATGGATCCCCACATTGTAGGCCACGACGTTCTCGTTGCATTCCACGAACAGCGTCCGCTGTTGCGGGGTCCGCCCGGCACCCGACAGGCCGCTTTTCGAGTCGATGATGATGTCGCCGGGCTCGATCCAGCCACCGGTCAGCAACGGCGCCAGTGGCAGGATGGCCGAAGTGGGATAGCAACCGGGATTGGCCACCAGCCGGGTTTCGCGAATCGCCGCGCGGTACACCTCGGGCAGGCCGTACACGGCTTCGCCCAGCCCGGGCAGGTCCTCGTGGGGTTTGCCGTAGGCCTGCAAGTAGGCTTCCGGGCTTTTCAACCGATAGTCGGCGCTGAGGTCAATCACCTTGGCACCCCCGGCCAACAAGGGCGGCACCACCTCGGTGGTCACCCCATGCGGCAGGCAGCAAAACACGACTTCCGCCCGCTCGGCGACTTCGTCGGGCGTGAGGTTCTCGCACACCAGGTCCAAGCGACCATCCAGTGCCGGATGGACCTCGCCCAGCGGCGGTCGGTCGAGTTGCCGTGTCGTGGCCGCCACCACCTGGGCCCGCGGGTGGTGGACGAGCAGCTTGAGCAGTTCGAGGGCCGAATAGCCAGTCGCCCCCATCACGGCAACGCGAATCATCGAGCGCTCAGGACCCTCGGGGCGGCTGGCGGAAGTGGCATGAGGACGGCGAACTCGAAACGCTCACAAACGCACCGAACCGTCACGCGGTGTGTCGTGCCCTTGCAGGCAGGGACCCAGCGGCATTGGCCTGCTTTGGTCGCGGGCGTCGGTCGCCAGAACGCACAGGACAGCCTTGCCGAGCCACGGGTTCGTGTCTAGCCCCGCGTCAAAAGGCGTGGCCGGGCGGCCGGCGGGGGGGCTAGCGACCCATGAGCGAAGCCCCGCGGTGGCCGCATCTGGGGCACGACCCGATTGAAGCGGCCCATCGCGCCCGGCCGGTTGGCGAGCACGATGGGCCGTTGTCAGGCCTAGTGCGGAGCAACGCTCGTCGGTCAGTCGCCGCCCAGCAGGGTCTCCAGCTTGGTGGGGGCATCAGCCGACGGGGTGCTTTCGCCCTCGCCCTCGGGCCGACGATCCTCCATGAGCGGGAAACTGTGCCGGGCCAGGATGCGGTCCTTCTCGGCGCTCAGGGCCTCCAGGGCTTCGGGTCGCGCCCGCCACTCGGCCTGCTGGTGGCTCTTGAAGCCGGTTCCGGCGGGGACCAGGTGACCCAGAATCACGTTCTCTTTGAGCCCCACCAGCCGGTCCAGCTTGCCGGCCAAGGCGGCTTCGGTCAGCACCTTGGTGGTCTCCTGGAAGCTGGCGGCCGAGATGAAGCTTTCACTCTGGACGCTGGCCTTGGTGATGCCCAGCAACTGCGGCTCCCAGCTTGCCGGGACCGGCTTGCTGCCCGTGGCCGGGGTCCCGCCGATCTGCTCGCGTTCGACATTGACCCGCTCGAAGTGGTCCTTGGGCACGATACTGCCGACCGTGAAGTTCGTGTCGCCGGCATCGGCGATCTTGGTGCAACGCTGCAAATCGTCGTTGACCCGCTTGAGCACGAACTTGTCGACCACGCTGCCGGGCAGCATGCCGGTGTCGCCAGGATGCGAGACCTTCACCTTCCGCAGCATCTGGGCGATGATGATCTCGATGTGCTTGTCGTCGATCTCGACACGCTGACTGCGGTAGACGTTCTGGACCTCGCGGGTCAGATAGTCCTGCA
>JBJHDE010000108.1:8090-11538 GCA_050486385.1 Planctomycetales bacterium
GTGGGCCTTCGACCAACGCGGTGCCGGCGGTGACAATGTCGCCGGTGTGGACGCGGAAGTGCTTACCCTGGCCGATCAGGTGTTCGAACTCCTGGCCGGCCTCGCTGCGGACCACAATCGTCCGCTTGCCGCGACGCTTCTCGCCCAGCAGTTCCACCTTGCCGTCGACCTCGGCCATCACGGCCGGATCCTTGGGCTTGCGGGCCTCAAAAATCTCGGTGACCCGCGGCAGACCACCCACGATGTCCTGGTTCCGGCTGGCCTCGCGGCCCAGCTTGGCCAGCACGCGGCCCGGCTTGATGACGTCGCCCTCGCTGACTTCCAACGAAGCCTTTTCGGGCATGTGGTGAAACTCCAGGACGGTGCCTTTCTCGTCCTCGATGATCATCTGCGGGTGGCGGTCGCCCTTGAGTTCCATGACCATCCGCCGCTGGGCACCCGAGAGCTTGTCGGTCTCGACCCGCACGGTGACATCGTCGACCAGGTCCTCAAAGCGGACCCGACCACCCACGGTGGCCAGAATCGGGCTGGAGTGCGGATCCCATTCGCAGATCTTGTGACCGGCCGGGATCTCGTCGCCCTCGGCCACATGCAGTACCGAACCGTTGGGCACGTCGTGCTTTTCGATCTCGATGCCCTTTTCGTCGATCAGGGCGATCTGGCCGTTGCGGCTGATGACCACCTGGTTGCCGTGCTCGTCGCGGACGCTCTTGACCTTGGCCAACCGCACGGTGCCCTTGCGGCCGACTTTGATCTCGTTGCTGACCACGTCGCGGGTCACGGTTCCACCAATGTGGAAGGTCCGCATGGTCAACTGCGTTCCGGGCTCGCCGATGCTCTGGGCGGCAATGATGCCCACGGCCATGCCTTCTTCGACCAGGCTGCCGGTCGACAGGTCCATGCCGTAACACAGCCGGCAGATGCCCAGCCCCGCCTCGCAGGTCATGGGGCTGCGGACCTGAATCTTGTCGATGCCCAGTTGCTCGACCTTGCGGGCCATCTCGTGCGTGATCAGGTCATTCTCATGAATGATCACTTCGCCGGTCAGCGTGTTCTTGATGTCGTGGCGGGCCACCCGACCGCGGATGCTGTCGGCCAGGGCCACCTCGACCTTTTCGCCGCGGTAGATCGTGCTCTTGGTCACGCCCAGGGTCGTGGCACAGTCGTGCATGGTGATGACCACGTTCTGGGCCACGTCGGCCAGCTTGCGGGTCAAGTAACCGCTGTCGGCGGTCTTGAGCGCGGTGTCGGCCAAACCCTTGCGGGCACCGTGCGTACTGGAGAAGTACTCCAGCACCGACAGCCCCTCGCGGAAGTTGGCCTTAATCGGCGTTTCGATGATGTCGCCGTTCGGCTTGGCCATCAGACCACGCATGCCGGCCAACTGCCGGATCTGCTCCTTACCACCGCGGGCACCGCTGTTGGCCATCAGGTAGATCGGGTTGACGTAGCCGTCGGTGCGGTAGTCGTTCTTGAGGGCGTCCATCATGCGGTCGGTGATTTCCTCGCGCGCCTGGGTCCAGGCATCAATCACCTTGTTGTACCGCTCCTTGCCCGTGATCACGCCCCGCTGGTAGTTCTTCATGCCCTTGAGCACTTCTTTCTCGGCCCGCTCGATGATCCCGTGCTTGGCCTCGGGGGTGATCAAGTCGGCGATGCCGAAGCTCAGGCCGCTGTAAGTGCTGGCCTTAAAGCCCAGTTGGTTCATGCGGTCCAGCAGGGTGATCGTGCTGCGACGACCCAACTGCTGGTAAGAGTCGCTGATCACGCGGCTGAGCACCTTGTTCCGCATCGACTCGTTGTAGAACGACATGCCCGTGGGCAGGATATCGTTGAACATCACGCGGCCCACGGTCGTCTCGACCAGGCCGCCTTCCTGAACGACTTCGTCGTCGACGACGACCTTCCGCTCCTTCGGCAGCCGCAGGCGGACTGGCGAGTGGGTGTGCAGCGTCTTTTGCTGGTAGGCCATGAACACTTCGCCCACATTGGCAAAGGTCCGCAGCTTGTACTCGCCGGTCGACTCGTCGCGATCCAGGCCATGGACCACGTGCTCCCGCGGCACATCCATCGTGAGGTAGTAGCACCCCATGACGATGTCCTGGCTGGGCGTGATGATCGGCGCACCGTTGGCCGGGCTGAAGATGTTGTTGGTGCTCATCATCAGCGTGTGAGCCTCGACCTGCGCTTCAATCGACAATGGCAGGTGAACGGCCATCTGGTCGCCGTCAAAGTCGGCATTGAAGCCCTTGCACACCAGCGGGTGAAGCTGGATGGCGTTGCCTTCAATCAGCACCGGCTCAAACGCCTGAATGCCCATGCGGTGCAAGGTCGGGGCACGATTCAACAGCACCGGGTGATTGCGGGTGACTTCTTCCAGGATGTCGAAGACCTCCTCCTGGCCCCGCTCGAGCATCTTCTTGGCGCTCTTAATCGTATCGGCGTGGCCCAGCTCCTTGAGCCGCCGAATGATGAACGGCTGGTACAGCTCCAGGGCAATCCGCTTGGGCAGCCCGCACTGGTGCAACAGCAGCTTGGGGCCCACCACGATCACGCTCCGGGCCGAGTAATCGACCCGCTTGCCCAGCAGGTTTTCGCGGAACCGCCCCTGCTTGCCCTTGATCATGTCAGTCAAGCTTTTGAGCGGCCGATTGCTGTTGCCCAGCACCGGACGCTTGCAGCGGTTGTTATCGAACAAGGCGTCCACGCTCTGCTGCAGCATCCGCTTTTCGTTGCGGATAATCACATCCGGCGCGTTGAGGTCGACCAGCTTCTTGAGCCGGTTGTTGCGATTGATGATCCGGCGGTACAGATCGTTCAAATCGCTGGTGGCAAAGTTGCCGCTTTCCAGCAGCACCAGCGGACGCAAGTCCGGCGGAATGACCGGAATCACATCCAGCACCATCCAGTCGGGCTTGTTGTCGCTGTCGCGGAGGCTCTCAATGATCTTGAGCCGCTTGACCAGCTCCTTTTGCTTCTGCTTGCTGCCGGTGGTGCCCAGCTCTTCGCGAAGTTCCTTGGACAACGTCACCAGGTCGAGCTGCATCAGCAGCTTGCGGACCGCCTCGGCTCCCATGTCGGCGTCGAAGGCCCCAAAGCCGTAGTCGGTTTCGGCCTTGCGCTTCTCTTCCTCGGTCAGCAACTGCCGGGGCTTGAGCGGCGTGTCCTTGGGGTCCACGACCACGTAATCCTGGAAGTAGATCACCTTTTCCAGGCTGGTGGTCTTCATGTCCAACAGCGAACCCAGCCGGCTGGGCATGGCCTTGAAAAACCAGATATGCACCACCGGCGCGGCCAGCTCGATGTGGCCCATCCGCTTGCGGCGGACCTTCGAGTCGGTGACCTTCACGCCGCAGCGGTCGCAAATCATGCCCTTGTACTTCATGCCGCGGTACTTGCCGCAGGCACACTCCCAGTCCTTTTCAGGACCGAAAATCCGCTCGCAAAA
>JBJHDE010000109.1:0-11458 GCA_050486385.1 Planctomycetales bacterium
TCGCTGCACTGGTGGGATGTCGCAGCGAATCCGCTCAGAACGTGCCGCCGCCTGAGGTTCGCGCGGAGGAAACGTCCGCGACAACGCAAACCGTGGGGGCACCCCGGCACCAGGCTTTTGCCCGCACTCTTTCCTCCATGTTTTATCCTGCCGCTAACGCTCGAACCCGCGAGTTTCTCGCTTGGGCCAGTGACCAGCACTCGCTCTATTGTGGGGTGGAGCTGGACGCGAAAGGCGATTGCGTTGAACTCCACATCCATCCGTGCTGGCCGACATCAGACGAAGAGGTCGAAGTCATCTCTAACCTGAAGCACGTGCAATCCTTGACTCTCAATGCAATGGCGATCACGGACGACGGGCTCCGCCATCTCGAAACCATGCCCGCTCTGAGAACGCTCAGGGTGGTCAATGCATCGAGAATCACCGATGATGGATTGGATCGCCTGAAACGTGCCAAACCGGATTTGGAGATCGACGTCCCGTATCGCAAAGCCCAGCAATAGGCCTTGAGCCAGGCCGGCAAGGTGGGCTGAGAGGATTGCGGTTTCTTGGAGGCTGCCTGGGTAGGGTTGGCGGTTTGGTTCTTTAGGAAACATTTCATGACGAGGCTCAAGTTCGGAACACTCGATTCTCAGGGTGAAGCTGTCGTCCACGACTACGGCAACCTCTATTTCCGTCAACCGTGCGGTGATGGAGAGCGGTTGGTCATCGGACCAAAAAGTTCCCAGGTCAAGCTGCTTGATGAGCTGGCCGCGACCTTTGCGACTCAGCGCTATTCTATCCTCTATGTCCTGCTGCTCGCCCATGCCGGAAGGACACCGGGGCGTTACCAGTCACCGCTGATCGGCAGCCATGAGGACTTGCAGTTGTTTATCTGGACATTTCAAACATTCTTTGAAGGTGACGGCCGTCATCACCTGTGGATCGCATCGCCTGATTCGTCCGACTTGCTGGTGTATGACCAGCACGACGTGATTTTCGCATACGGAGACCTGGACGCTTTCGAAACGGTGCTGAAGAGCCACCAGTACCAAGACAAGGAATTCTGGTTTCCGTCGCCGCACACGCACGGTTATGATCCGGCAAACGCTCAGGCCGAAGATGAACTGCTGTCGTTCTTTGAATGGCAGTACTTCGACTTGCAGCCCGGAGACGAATGGGACTAACGCGAAACAACCCTCACTCCAAGGCGAGCCGGAATAGAGCGGCGGGCGCTCATCGCTCGGTGACGGACGATCCCGCCCGCGTGAGCCAAGGCGTTGTTCTGCTCAAAAGGTGCCCATGTGCCACGTCATCTCGCGATCGGCGACATCCACGGCTGCTTCCAGGCGTTGCGGCGGCTGAGTAATTATGTGGGTTTTCGTGACGATGATGTGATCATCACCCTCGGGGACTACTGCAGCCGTGGCCCGAACACCTGCTCGGTGATCGACTGGCTGATTGACATGGATCGCTCGCACAAACTTATCCCGCTGCGCGGCAATCACGATATCATGATGGTCCAGGCACGCGATAGCGAATGGGAGTTTCAAAAGTGGATGGAAGTCGGCGGTGCGGCTACCCTCCGATCCTACGCTCCAAGCGCTGGCGATTCTGGCGCAATCGCGGACATTCCTGACGAACATTGGGCATTCCTTCTCGATCGGCTTTGGCCTTACTTCGAGTCCGACACGCACTTTTTTGTACATGCCAACGCCTATCCCGACCTCGCGCTTCAGGATCAACCGGAGTTTATGCTGTACTGGGAGCCATTCGATGATCCGCCGCGACATGAGTCGGGCAAAATCATGGTCTGTGGCCATACATCTCAGAAATCCGGAATTCCCGTCTGCAATGGACACGCAGTTTGCCTGGACACCTGGGCCTGCGGCAGTGGCTGGCTGTCATGCATGCACATTGAGTCGGGGTTGATCTGGCAGGCAAACGAGCGTGGCGAAACTCGACAAATGCGACTGGATGAACTTCACGCTCGGGAGGGATCCGAGTTGTGATAGCACAGTTTTTTGGTATTCCCTTGGATCTGGGGTTTGGCGGCAAAGCGAGTTTGTACCAGATCGATTCCGAACCAAACCGTCGACCAAGAGTGGGGCGACCCACCGCCATGATCATCTCATCGCGGACACCGGAAGGAGAGCCGATCAGGTGCCCGCTTTGTCAGGCGGATGTCGTGGTCGAGCCATCCATCGTGGTCGAGCCATCCGTCCTGGTCGGCGACGCGACCTGCCCATGTTGCGGACACTTGCTGTGGTTCGTCCAGACCGGCGACACCATCCGCCTGTTTGACTCGCTGCGATCCCATCGCGAGAAAGATCGCGTGCTGGAGATCATCGCGGATCGATTGGGAGTCGACCGAAATCGATTCACCAACGATCCCTATCTGGTGCCTGACCTGGATGCCGAGTCCCTGGAACTGCTTGAGTTGGTCATGGAACTGGAGGACGAGTTGGATTGGCCATGACTTCATCAGGATGGAAACCGTTGTGGCGGTGCTGGTGAACCTGGCGATGCTTGGCATCATCCCTTGCGGGTTGACTCTGTGGTATGATCGTTGCGAACCCTTGCAAACTTGGCAATGCAGGCTGTGTGCCGTGCCGTTGCTGCTGGTGTTCCGAGAACTCGCGACGATCTGCCTGGATTGGATTCGACCATGCCGACCCTGATTCTTCCGCCACGGTTCACGGAGGATACGAACCTGATGTGGAAAGCGGCGTTGGATGCGGGATGGGAAGTCGAGCGGCTTTCTGGCTGGCGCCCGCCGGCGGAGCTTCGCGCGGCGGAGGCGGTGTTGTACGGCGAGCCATTGTTCGCGGCCGTGGTCTCCGATGGGCTGGGGCTGGCGCTGCTGGAGCCGACGTTTTCCTGGCTGACGACGCTGGCCGAGACATGGACGCGGCGGTGGATTCGCTTCACGACTTTGGCCGAGGCGCGTGAGCAGCCGGGCCCCGCCTTCATCAAACCCGCCGATGATAAGTGTTTTGCCACCCGCGTTTATCCGTCAGGGGGCGAGTTGCCCGATCATGCGAGCCTGTCGGCGGCGACTCCGGTGTTGGTCGCCGAGCCGGTGGTCTGGGAGGTGGAGTTTCGGTGCTTCGTGCTCGAGCGCACCCTGGCGACAAGCTCGGTGTCCCTGCGTGGTGGAGAACTCGCCCGCAACGACGATGGAAGCTGGGCGGCCGATGAAGACGAAACCCGGCAGGCCCAGCGTTTTGTCACGGACTTGCTCGCCGACCCCGAGGTGCGGATTCCGCCGGCTGTGGTGATTGATGTGGGCCGGATTCGTGGACGCGGCTGGGCGGTGGTCGAAGCCAACGCGGCCTGGGGTTCGGGCGTTTATGGTTGCCAGCCGTCCCGGGTGTTGGACGTTCTCCGCCGCGCGAGCATCCCCCGCGGCAGCCTGACGGCGACCGATGCCGCGTGGGTCCCCGTTCGCACGTGATGAGTTCTTCCCTGACCCGAGGGCCATTGGTGATGCGGAGCTTTCGATTGTGGGTGGGCGAAGGGCAAGAACTGTCGGGGGCGGGTTGTGGCTTTCTGCTGGTCACGATGCTGGTCACCCTGGTGGCCGCTTTGCTGCTGACCGAGAGACTGGTTCAATTGCTGGGTCGCGATCGGATGGCCATGATGGTGATCGCGGCGGGGGCGATCGGCTTCTGGTGGACCGGATGCCTGGTGTTTCGCTGCCTGGGCAAACCCTTGATTGTTCCGGCATCCGCCGACAGGCTGGAGGAGCAAGACCGTGAGGGATCGCGAGAGCGAGTGTGATCCGCGGGGCCGGGCGTCGTGAGACATTTCCACCAGATGCGAGCAACACGATGACAAGTTGGGGCGTGCGATTGGGGTTGGCGGTTGTGGCGGGATGGGGCATTGCCGTGGGAGCGGCGGTGGCGGCCGAAGATGCCGATCCGCCGGGCGTGTATCGTCCGGTGCTTGAGGGCGAGCCCTGGAAGGTGTGCGTCATGCCGGACCTGGGCGCGTTGGCCGGTCCCGAGGCCCGCCGCCAACACATTGTGGATCACAGCTTCATTCAGGATGCCGAAGGCCGCTGGCGATTGTGGGCCTGCATCCGTGGCACGAAGGTGAGCCGGCTGATTTACGGCTGGGTCGGCGATTCGCTGGACAAAGGGCCCTGGGAGCCCACCGGCGTGATGCTGCGAGCCGATCCCGACTACGACGAGCACAAGACCGACTCGGCCGAAACCGTCGGGGCGCCATTCTTCCTGCGGGTCGGCGAGACCTGGAACTGCTTCTATCACGGGCGTGGTATTCGCCGGGCGACCTCAACCGATGGCATCCACTACGCCCGGGTTCGGAACGAGCAGGGTTCGAGTCGGACGGAGATTCCCGGCGGCCGCGACGTGATGATCTTTCCGCACGAGGGCCGCTTTTACTCGTATGCCACGGTGACCACCAGCGATGGCAAGCGGAGCTACGTCGTCGGCAGTCAATCCCAGGACCTCGAGAGCTGGACGCCGGGTAAAATTGTCCGCGAAGGCGGCCGGGGCGGCCAAGGTCCGGTGGCGGCCGAGAGCCCTTGTGTGCTGCACCACGAGGGGCGGTTTTATCTGTTTCGGGCGTCGTCGCACGACTTCAAGACTTATGTCTACCACTCCCGCGATCCGCTGGACTTTGGGATCGACGATGATGCGAATCTGGTGGCCGTGCTGCCGTTGAAAGCCCCCGAGGTTCTGCGTCACGAGGGCACCTGGTACATCAGCGACCTGGGCGACTTTCAAGGCATCCTGCTGCGGCGGTTTCGCTGGGAAGCGGTTCAACCGTAGGGCTGCGCAAGAAACGGTCCTCGCGGGCGAGAAGGTTCGCCCACGAGGACACGCTGGGGAAAGTCGTTTCTTGTTGGACCAGGAGGCCGCCTCAGACGGTGATCTCGTAGCCCTTGCGCTGCTCGCGAGCTTGCCACTGCTGGGCCTGCTCGTCACCCACGATTTGCTCGCGCTCGGGATCCCAGGCGATGCGGCGTCCCAGGCGGATGGCGATGTTGGCCAGGTGGCAGGTGGTCATCGCCCGGTGGTGCGTATGCACATCCGAGATGGGCTGCTCGCGGCTCATGATGCACTCGAAGAAGTTCCGCATGTGACTGCCGGGCTCTTTGCCCTTGTAGATCTCGCGGATCAGGCCTTCGGGCAGGGGCTTGCTTTCGAGGTCTTCGACGGGCTTGCCGGTGATCTTGCCCCGGTTGACGAAGAAGCGGCCCTCGGTGCCGGTGAACATGATGCCGTTCTCGCCGCCACTGAGAATCTTGATGGGCACATCGCCGGCAAACATGGCGGTGACTTCAAACTTGTGGGCGGTGTTGTACATGTCGTCCCGCACCGGGTAGCCGTCCTTAAATTCGCAGGGGTGCTCGGCGGTGCCTTCCACCCATTGCGGGCCGGTGTTGTCGAATCCCAAGGCCCACTGGGCGATGTCCACGTGGTGGGCACCCCAGTCGGTCATCTTGCCGCCCGAGTACTCGTACCACCAGCGGAACTCGTAGTGGCAGCGACTGTTGCCCCAACGGCCACCGGGCTTGAAGCGAAAGTCCACCAGCGGGGCCTGGCCCAGCCACTTCTCCCAGTTCAAACCCGCGGGGACATCGGCCTTGGGGATTTCGCCACTGCGGGGTGCGCCACCAATCGAGCAGGCGGCTTCTTTGACCTTGCCAATCCGACCGTCGCGGATCAGGGCCACGGCCTGCAAGAACCGCAGGCCCATCTCGCTCCGCTGCTGGGTGCCTACCTGGAACACCCGCTTGGTCTCGTCCAGGACCTTGCGAATCTGCTTGCCTTCTTCAATGGTCAGCGTCAGCGGCTTTTCGCAGTACACATCCTTGCCGGCCTTCATGGCGTCGATCGACGGCTTGGTGTGCCAGTGGTCGGGCGTGACGATGGTGACCACGTCGATGTCGTTGCGGTCCAGTAGTTCGCGGTAATCCTCGTAGGTCGCCACTTCCTTGACGCGGCCTTGCTGGCGTTGCAGGGCAATGGTCTTGCCTTGCTCCAGGTGATTGGCGTCCACATCGCAGACCGCCACGCAGTCGCCAAAGCTCATGGCCCCCGGACCGACGCCTCGCCAACGATCGCCGGTGCCAATGCAACCGATCGTCGGGCGGTCGTTGGGACTGCGGAAGTTGTAGGCCTGGGCTTCGCTGGTGGTGAAGTACATCGACGCGCCGACACCTGCCGTGGCGGCCGCGGTCTTCAGAAACTCGCGACGGTTGGTTGCTGGGGTTTGAGACACTAGGGCTCCTTTTCGGAAGACGGTGAACTTCGCACTTGGGCAAAACCGGATCGCTCGGCAATCCGAGGGAAGACGAATGAGCCATTGAGTGTAGCCCGCCAACATCGGCGGTGCAAAACCCGAGGCCCAATCGCCAGCGTGACCCGGACGCTTGGAAGCAACCGCGGCCGACGCGCTGGGCGGACCACGACCCTTTCGGCGAGCCCCCCCGGACCCTAGAACAAGCGGATTGCCACCGCTCGTCGGCGGCCGACGGGTCGACCTCCGCGCCGCGATTTCCCCTCTGCCTGGGTGATTGGCCACGATGTTGGAACTTGCTTTGGCGGTGTTCGTGCTGCTGCTGGCCTCGGCCATTTTCTCGGGCACCGAGGCGGCCCTGTTTAGCCTGCCCCCCAATCGGGCCCAGCAGCTTGCCGAACGATCGGCCAACGGCCGAGTCCTGTTGCGGATGAAGCAAAATCTCTCGCGGCCGATCGCCACCGTGGTGATTGGCAACAACCTGGCCAACATCGTGGGCACCTTCTACGTGGCGCAGCTCAGCACCGCACATCTGGGCGAAACCGCTCAGGCCTGGTTTCCCTATCTGCTGACGCTGGGTGTCATTCTGTTCAGCGAGATCCTGCCCAAGAACCTGGGCGAGCGGTACTGCGTGCCAATTGGGTTGGTCATCGCCCGCCCCCTGCGTTTGCTGACTTGGCTGGTGCAGCCAGTGGTGGTTGTGATCGAGTGGCTAGTGGGTCTGCTTATCCCCCAGCCGACCGCCCTCAATACCACCGATGAAGAGGAGATCAAGCTCCTGGCCCGCATCGGTGTGGGACAAGGCGTGATCGACGAATCCGAGCAGCGGATGATTCACGGCGTGTTTTTGCTGGATGACGTCAAGGCCCGCGACCTGATGACCCCGCGGGTGACCTTTACCAAGGTCGAGGCCAATCTGCCCTTGCGGCGGGCTCAGTACGAGGTCGCCCGCAGCCCGCACAGCCGGATTCTGGTGATTGAGGGCGACCCCGACAATCTGATTGGCGTGGTTCGCAAGAACGATGTGCTGCGGCACCTGGTCGAGAATGGCGACCTGGACGTGCTGGTCCGCGACCTGGCGGTGCCGGTGCGGATTGTGCCGCCCTCGCGAACGGCCGACGAACTGCTGAGCGAGTTTCGCGAGGGCCGCGATCATATCGCTCTGGTGGGCGACGAGCATGGCGGCGTGTTGGGGCTGGTCACCCTGGAAGACGTGCTGGAGCTGTTGACGGGGCAAATTCTGGACGAGACCGACAAGCACCTCGATTTGCGGCGGCACGCCCAAGAAGTCATGGAAAGACGCCGTCGGGGCCGCCGAGAAATGTGAGCCAGCTAACCAACTCACGAGTGGGTTGCTTGCGTTGCTTGTGCTAGCAGTGCCAGTTGTCACTGCTGAGCTAGTTCCCCCGGTTCTAGCGCATGCAGCGAATTGCAGAATTGCTCGTGTTGCGCCAGTAGTCCTGCCGATAGCACCAATGCCGGAGGAATGCTCGCGCCAGCGAAACCTTTTTTGCTGTCGCTAGCGTTCTCTGGCCAGTCGGCCCTTGGTAAGCCGATCGAACTTTCGGAACCTCTCGACGCTCGGGCGACGAGCACCTGGCGGTTGGACTGCCAGTCGAGGGGTATTGAAGGACCGATCACCCACCCCCACGGACGGGGAGCCGACTGCTTGCCCCAAAGCGTCCTCCGTAGGGAGATGGACCATGTTTGCCCGCCTCGGGTCGATGGCCTTGGCCGTCGGCATTGGGATCGGTCTGTCCGGATGCACCCACGAACCGTTGGGTTCGCATCTGGGCAACAATCGCAGTGTGGCCACGCGGAAGGTCGCCACGCAGATTGAGTATCCCGCGATCTGCCCGATCGACAATTCCGCGGTCGAACAGTCGTTGCCTCCCCGCACGCTGGCCAGCGGCCACACCGCCGATGCCGAATACTGGCAACTCAGCCTGGAAGACGCCATCCGCATTGGCCTGGAAAACAGCCGGGTGTTTCGCGATCTGGGCGGACGGTTGTTGAGCACGGCCCAGGCGGCTGGAACGACCTTCGATCCCTCGATCATCGAGAGCGACCCCATCACCGGTGTCGAGGCCGCCTTGAGCAACTTCGATGCCGTGTTCACCGCCCAGGGTGGCTGGGCCCGCAACGAGCGGCCCGTGAACTTCACCTTCCAAGGCTTGATTCCGCCCAACACCGAGCAGGACCTGTTCAACGGCTTCATGGAGTTGCGGAAGACCAACCCCACCGGTGGCACGGCCTTCATCCGCCACAACATCAACTACGAGTGGGGCAACAATCCCAACTTGCGGTTCCCCAGCGTGTGGACCCCCAACATCGAGGCCGAAATCCGTCAGCCGTTGCTGCAGGGCGCCGGACTGGAAGTGAATCGCATTCTGGGCCCCAACGCCACGGCCGGCTTTACGATTGGCAACGGCGTGGTCATCGCCCGCATCAATAACGATATCGCCCTGGCCGACTTCGAGGTCGGTGTTCGCAACCTGGTCAGCGATATCGAGAACGCCTACTGGGACCTGTACTTCGCCTACCGCGATCTCGACGCCCAGGTGGCGGGCCGCGATTCGGCCTTGGCCACGTGGCGGCGGATCAAATCGTTTGAAGAAGTCGGCGTGCCTGGCGGCGAAGCCGACCAGGAGGCCCAGGCCCGCAGCCAATACTATCTGTTTGTCGGACTCGTCGAAGATGCCCTCAGCGGACGCCGCGTGGGCAGCACCACGACCGGCGGTCGGGCGGGTGCCGGCCAGTTCTCGGGCTCCGGCGGCCTGTATGCTCGCGAAAGCGACCTGCGCTTGCTGATGGGCCTGCCGCTGAACGACGGCCGCTTGATCCGCCCCGACGACGAACCCACCTTTGCCCAGGTGAGCATGGACTGGTCGAAGTGCCTGGCCGAGGCCCTGACCCGTCGCGTGGACCTGCGGCGACAGCGCTGGGTCGTCAAACAGCGCGAGCTGCGGCTGTCGGCCTCGCAGAACTTTCTGCTGCCGCAGTTGGACGGTCAGGCCCTGTACCGTTGGCACGGCTTCGGCGACGACTACATCGATCCCCGTCGTGGTGAACGGTTCAGCAGCGCCTGGCAGACCATCACCAGCGGCGAGTTTCAAGAGTGGCAGTTGGGCTTGCTGTTCAGCGTGCCCCTGGGACAGCGGCAAGCCTACTCCGGCGTTCGCAATGCCGAGCTGCAATTGGCCCGCGAGCGCGCCATCCTTCACGATCAGGAACTCTCGGTGGCCGCCGACCTGGGTTCGGCCTTCCGCGAACTGGAACGCTCCTACGCCCGAGTGTTGACCGACTTCAATCGCCGGCTGGCTTCGCAACGCGAAGTCGAGGCCGTGGAAGCCCGCTATCTGGCGGGCGAGAGTGCCACGACCCTGGACGTGTTGTTGGATGCTCAGCGGCGGCAGGCCGATGCCGAGCGGGACTTCTTCCGCAGCCGGGTCGAGTACGCGCTGGCCATCAAGAGCCTGCATTTCGAGAAGGGCACCTTGCTGGAGTACAACACCGTGCGACTGGCCGAGGGCCCCTGGCATCCGCAGGCTTACAAGGACGCGGCGGCCCTCAAGAGCCGGCTGGCCAAGCCGCTGATCGACTACGGCTTGCACCACAACCCCAGCCCGTTGGCCTCGCCGGTGCCGTTCGGATCGTATGCCGGAGCACTTCGGCCCACCGTCGACGGCGAGCAACGGGTCGGCGGGCGGCCTTCGCCCGTGGAGCCCGAGGACGCCGTGCGAACCGGACCGATTGACGACAGCGACGTCCCGCCGGATCCGCGATTCGACCTGGACGAACCGGCCGACCGCACCAGCCTGCGATTCCAACCGCACGAGGGCCGCCCCGCCCAGGACCGTTCGCCGCGGCAGCCCGAGATGATCGACTTCTCGGGCCCCGAGCTGAACGCCCCGGAGTTTCCCTTCGAGTTTGATCCGGACCTCAAGCCATCGGCCCTGCCCGAGCCACCGGCCAGCGACGAGTCGGAGCCCGCGATGCGGATTCGGTTGGGTTCGTGGCAACCGGCCGCCGGCGGTGTGCGGACCGTGAGTCATGTGCAGCCCAATCCGCTGAAGGACCGCCAGCCCCTGCAAGCGGCCACCAACGAGGTGACGCTGGCCATCGGCCCGGGCTTCATCAAGCGGAATATGCAGGAAGCCGCCCCGCAGCCCCAACGCACCGTGTACTATGTGCCGGTGCCCGTGCCCCAACCGGCTCCGCCGACCGAAAGCAAGGCCAGCCCGCCCAATCACCCGGTGGTGCAAGCCACACCAGCGGCCGATACCCCGCCGCTGCGTCGGGTGCCGGCCCGCACGACCGCCTCCAGCCATCGCTCGCTGACCCCGCCAGCCGTGGCCAACCGCGCGGAATCGCCCACGCCGCGGACTCTGGCTTCGCCAGCGGTGGCCACACCCCGGGCGTTGGCCGACGACGAAGTGCCCGACTTCCTGGCCCTGGACCAGGCCTTCCGCGAGGGCAACGACGAGCCCCTCGCCGTGCGGCCGCTGCCCAGCGATATGGAAGTCGAGCTGATGCCGGCTCCCACCGACCAGACCCAGCAGCCCGCTATCCGCCTGACTCTGCGACCCTGACGCGATCGCCTCGCATTCTCGGACTGGCGTAGCGGGACTGGCGGTTTCACCTCCACCCGCATCCGCCACCCTCGCCCACCTCCTCGTTGCCCACCTCCTCCTCGGCCGACGGGCAAGCGGCCGATCCAAAACTCCCCCGGTAGCTTGTCGCCCAAGCCGCCGGGGGAGTTTGGCATTGGGCGGGCCGCTGGTTGCGACACACTCATACAACCCCAGCCTATCAACGTACTCCAACGATCCCCGCTCGAAGACCCGTCCCAGCTCGGAATCCTACGACCAAGCCCGGTCGTAGGAAATACTGGGGGCGGATTCCGACTGGCGATCGGCGAGGAGATCGGGACCTCGGCCTGGGAAGTGTGGCGGGAGGGATGCCGTTGGCATCACTTCGCTAGACCAGTTCCGGAATGGGCTGGCCTTGCTCGACGATACGAACGACCTCGCGGGGGAGGTCGGTGCGGAGGCGGAGCTGGCCGACATCGAAGAGGGTGTGCAGAATGGTGGCCATGAAATCATCGAGGCTCACGGGCCGACTGTCGGGGCGTTCGGCCAGGCGGGTCGAGGTGCCCACGACCTGACCGCACTTGAGCCCGCCACCGGCCAGGGCCAGGGTCCAC
>JBJHDE010000110.1:0-6588 GCA_050486385.1 Planctomycetales bacterium
CGGCCAGGGCCGAATCCGCACCCAACACCCGCAAATACCGCCAGACGCCGGCTTGGTGTTTTTGGACCAATCGGGTGACATCGAGGTCGGCCATAGGCGAATTCGGAGCCTGTTCCAAAGTGAAAAAAACTGAGACCAGCCGTCTGTACTCAAAAAAACCTCGAAAATCTTGATTCAGTTGGCAAAAATCCGGCGAGATGGACCGAATAGTTGTCAGATGGCCGGTGGGATCGTCCCCACAGGCTGAGGGATTTCGCAAGAAATTCCGTGGTCGGCTTCGTGTCAGGAACCTTTTGCCTGGGTTGAACTTGGGTGAATCCGCACCCGCTCGACTGGGCGAACCTCCTGGGGAAGCCGGATTTTCTGACCGACGTAACGAACCTTTTGCCGGTTATTGTGTCCAAGGAGCGGGCGGCGGTACCTCAGTTTCCGCCCGCCGTATGGGGCAGTCCGATGGGGCAGCCTTGGGGTTCATTCCCCCAAGGTTTGTAAGATCGGTGTTCCATGCCGTGTCGAGTGGCTGGATTCTTGGGTTTCTCTGGGCAGGCGATTGCGGTCGCCGGGTTTCAGGGGAAATCGGGAACCGCGGTTCGACACACATTGGGGTACCCGACGAGACCTGGTCATCGGGACCAGGGCTCGGCCGTGTTTCACGCCGGCCCCTTGGGGCCTTTCCGTTTTCTTTGTCTCTCCTGACTGCGCGCCGCGCAAGGAGTGTCCCATGCGTCTGTATCCGACCATCGCGACCGGCCTGACCCTGATTCAAGGTGTCCTGGGCAACGGAACGTTTGGTGTGGTAGGCGCGATGGCCGCTCCAGACGCAGAACGCGCCGCTGATCCCATGCGATCCAAGCGCAGGGACCGGAACTCCGCCGTGCCGCGGAAAAGCCGTCAGTCGCAACCGTCATCGTTGCGATGCCAACTCCTCGCGAGTGGGCATTCGCACAGCCACCTGAGTCGGCCGCATCACGGCCTACTTGTGGGTGGCACATGGACGGTGGACTGGCACGTTTCCGTAGGCACCTGACAGGGCCCGGCGGCTTCCGCCGCCATTTGAAGCCCTGACACATTCGGTTTCCGAACCGATCCTCACGGAAGCTGCCCCGCGCTGCGAAGCGTGGCGGTGCGTTCCTTGGTTGTGCCTAGGCACATCCTGTTTCAGGAACCGCCCGCCGTCGCTCGGTGCGAGTCGGACAGGGGAATGCTGCGTTTCGTCAGCGCCCCGGCCGACCGCCAGCAATGCGGGTTGAGCAGCGGAGTGTTCGTGATGATCGGGTCGGCTCCCCCAGGCGAAACAGGAGAGACCCATGTTCGATAAGTTGGAGTTGATCGCGTTGGTCCAGTCCGCTCAGGCGGGCGACCGTGAGGCCTACGGCCGGCTGGTCGAGGGGTTCCAGGACACCGTATTGGCCATCGCCATGCGGCGCCTGGGCAACTGGGCCGAGGCTCAGGAGTTGAGCCAGGAGGTGTTCATCCACGCGATGAACAAGCTCGGTCAGCTCCAGGTGCCCGAGGCCTTCGCCGGATGGTTGCGGTCGATTGCCAATCGGATGGCGATCAACCGCGCCGTGCGGAGCCGCTCGGCCGTGGCCACCGACAGCGAAATCCTGGAGGCCACCGTGGTCGATCGGGCCAGCCCCTTGCAGGACGCCTTGGCGGCCGAGCAGTCGGTGCAGGTGCGGGCCGGATTGCAGCGGTTGCGTGATCTGGATCGACGGACCCTCGAAGCGTTTTACTTGGAGGGCAATTCGATCGATCAAATGAGCATCCGC
Source organism: Planctomycetales bacterium (assembly GCA_050486385.1). GTDB lineage: Bacteria > Planctomycetota > Planctomycetia > Pirellulales > Pb10988 > JBJHDE01. The sequence continues at coordinate 1,773 of JBJHDE010000110.1, forward strand.
TTCGATGCCCCGGTGGGCACCATCAAGCGACGCTTGCACATGGCCCGCAAGCGGCTGGCTGAGGAATTGGCCGAGATGACCGCCGTGTGAACGGCAATCACCATTGAACCAAGCCGCGTGCCGGGCAGGCCACCTCCTCAAGGTGACCTGCCCGGTGGCTTTTTGGGGCGCCGTTTGCGGGAATCAGTTGTTGTCGAAGTTCAAGAAGTCGAAGTTCACATCCGAGGCCTCGCCATCGTCGCCGCCCGCTTTGCGCTGCTCGTCGTCGTCGGTGATGGGCTCGCTGATGTCGGTATCAGGCTCGTCGACCACTTCCAGGCCCTCGGCCAGTTCGGCATCGTCGTCGTCGGGCACTTCGAGCGCCTCGTCGGGCTGGGCCTCGGCGACGGGCTCGTCCGGGACAGTGGGGACCTGCGGAGGAGCGGGAACGTCCGGCTCGGCGGCGGGGGCCGCTTGTTGAGCCGCCACAGCACCAGCCACGCCCGCGGCTCCCGCGGCCACGGCGGCGGCTGGAATCCCGGCGCTGGCCGGCTTCGGCACGGGTTTGGGTCGCTCGCCGGTGGCCTCGCGCTCCAGCAGAATCAACGACGATGTCGTCTGCCCACCGCCCATGGGCGTTTCGCGGACTGGCAAGAATCCGGCCTCGAGCACCTTCGAGAGGCTCAGGCCCTTGTAGGCACGATCGCCCGCGACCACGGCCGTTACGGCCTTGGTGTCGGGACGTACAATCACCACGGCGTAGAGATATTCTTTCATGGTTGACTGAGCGAAGGACGCTGGTGCGTCGGAATGCGAAGGGACGGCGGATCCGGCTGGCAGCGCTCTAAGTTTGCCCCGCGGGTCCGGCGAACAGGGACCTTCGGAGCCGCCAGCAGGCGATTTCTAGCCGGCAGTATAGTCAGACCAAGCCGCGATAGAAGAAAGGCCCGTCAACGATTTCGAATTTCTGGCAGCATTCGGTGGGCGCTGCCCAGCAGTAGGCACCGCTCCACACCCAAACCGGCCAGCAGGTTCTCGATTTCGCCGGTCCGTTGAATCGGGACCAGGTTCAGGTCGTCGACCACCGCCGGCTCCAGCCGGCTGAGCAAATAGACATGGGCCTCCTGGCTGGCGGCCGCCACCTGCCGGGCCAGCCCAGCCCGATCGCCGTGCCCTGAGGTCGCATCCAGCGGGTCGGCTCCCTCCTGCCCTTTCAGGCCCAAATCCGAGCAAATCACCAAGTGCCCGCCCGGCTCGATCACCCGGCGCGCCGCCGCCAGCACGCGGGCCAGATTCCCCCAGCTCTGCACTTCGGGGGGACCGTCCAACCCCGCAATCAGCAGCGGCACCGGCTCGTCCAACTCCAACCGCCAAGCCCGATCCTGCTGCTGTTGGGCTCGCGGGCGAGCGTCCGTCGGGCTCGAAAGCCACACATCCAGCACTTGCGGCCCCCGCGGACCGGTGCCTCCGGGGAGGACCTGCAACACGACCAATGTGCCCAACAGGTGGCCGACCTCGTCGATCTCGCTCCAGGCCCGCGGGCGGCTCTGCCCCGAGACGTCGCCGCTGGCCGCCCGACGGAATCGCTGTTGGGTGGCCTCGGTGGAAAACCACGGATACAGGCAACTCGCCCCGGCATGGTAACCCAGGTCGGCATCAAACCGCACGCCGCCCAGCGGCAGCACGAAGTCGGCATCCAACAGCGCGCGGTGCAGGTCGATGCGTTCGCCTTGCTGGCTGGCGCCCAGAAAGCCGTGATCCTCGCTTCGCGCCGGATCGTGCTCGATCCACGTCCAGGCATCGGCCACGCCTGGAGGAAGTTGCTGGGCCAACTGCTCGGGCGGCAGCCGGGTTTCGCGGTCGGCCAGCACCGTGAGGTCCTGGGCCCGCACGCCATGAGCCAGCAACTCGCCGACCACCACGCCCAAAATGGTGGCGGCTTGGGGCAGCCCAGCGTCCAGGGCCAGGGTGACCGCATCGCCCGGCACCACGCATACGCCGAGGGATGGGCCTTCCACGGGAGCGCGGATCGCCTGCAAAACGGCCGCGGCCACGTCGTCCAGCGGCGTGCCCACCGGCTGCGAGCGGTCGATCAGCCGCACGCCCTCGGGCCAGCTTGGCCGCCAGACCTGATCCACGCCGTAATACAATTCCACGCCCGAGGCCGGCATCGTCGGCGGTTTCCCCCTCGACGGAGTTTGACGTTGGGGCCTTTCCACATGGCGACCCCGGGATTCCGGTTGTCTCGCCTTGGCGACTTGGCCACAAGGCCCCCAATCCGGCCCCGGGCGGTCGAGGTTGACCCCACGGGCCCGTGGGAGGATCATAAAACAGGTCGGCTTCGACGGATCGTACTTCTTCCGCTAGGGACTTGGTCCATGGAACTGGGCACCCTGTTGCAACGCATGGCTTGGCCCCGCAACCCGGCGTGGCAAGTGGTCTCGCTGGGCTTACTGATTCTCGTGGCCGGCTGCACCGGCGCGAGCGATCCGCCCACATCGCCCCCACCCGAGAACAACACGCAGGCCCGGGGGACCCGCACCCCGGACCCCAAGGCCAACGACAGCGACGCGGCCGCCCTGGTCCAGCGCGTGGCCCGGGCCTATCGCGATGCGGCGGTCTACGCCGACAGGGGGGTACTGCGGACTACCTACCCCGATGGCAGCCAGCACGAAGAGCCGTTCGCCCTGCGTTTCGCTCGGCCGGACCGACTGGACTTGGCGGCCTACACGGGTCGTGTGGTGTTCACGCCCAACAGCATCACGGCCCACACCACCGACTTGCCCCATCAGTGGCTGCGGCGACCGCGGGAGTCGGCGGCGTTGACTTGGCAAGCCCTCGCCGAGCTGGGGCCGAATAGCCTGGCCCCCAGCCTGGCCGGCGATTCCGGCTTTGGGCATCCTAAGCTGGCTTTGCTGCTGGACACCGAAGGCCCCTTCGAACGAATCTTGTCGTCGGCGGGAACCCTGGCCAGCGATATTCCCGAGACCGACGGCCTGATCCTGGCCGGCGAACCCCAGATGCTGGCCAATGCCGAGATCGAGGGCCGCTCGTACCAGCGTGTCGCCTGGCCCATGGGCGAGCGTCGCATCGTGTTCTGGATTGACCCCGAGAAGCTGCTCGTCCGCCGGATCGACCTGCCGGCCCCGTCAGGCATTCGCCGCGAAGCCGACTTCCGCGGCGCCACGTTTTCGCCCACCGGCGAGGATGCCCAGTTTGTGGCCCTGGTAGAGGACGCCCCACCCGAGGGCGATTACCTGTTGACCGACCTGGTGCCGATCCCGCCGCCACGGGAACCCTCGCCGCTGTTGGGTCAGCGTTTGCCCATGACCGAGTTGCCGCGGCTGGATGATCCGGCCACCACCGAAGCCCTGGCCGACCGCGTGTCGGTGCTGGTGTTTTGGTCGGTGCCGGTCTCACGCAGCCACGATCAGTTGCGGCACCTGAGCACCGTAGCCGCCCGCTACGCCGACAATCCCTCGGTGGCCTTCTTTGCCATCAACATCGACCCCCCGCAGTCGGCTGGCGGACCCAGCAGCGAGGAGCAAGCTCGGGTGTTGTCCGAACATGCTGGAAACCGGCTGGTGGGCCTCGACGATCCCGAGGGCCGTTTGGCCGCGGCCCTGGAGATTGAAACCGCCCCGCAGACGTTGATTCTCGACTTCGATGGCCTGCTGCAATGGTGGAGCCAGGGACATGATACCGATGCGGGCGTGCGGCTGCCCGAGATGATTGACGCCGTTCGCAGCGGTCGGCAGCTTCATCGCGATGCCCGCCGGGCCTTTGAAGATCAGCATCAGCGTTATCACGAGTATCTGCTGTCGATGGCCATCGCGGCCACGGGGGCTTCGACCCAGGATCGGCCCACGGCGACCGTCGCCGAGAGCCGCTTGCCCGAGCGTTTCTCCGCCGAGCCCGCTTGGGAACTCAAGCAAGTGGCCGCGCCGGGCAATCTGGCCATCCTGCCGGCGGCCGATCCCGCGGCCAGCCGCATTCTGGTGCTTGAGGGTTCGCAGTCGCTGGGCGAAATCGATCTCAACGGGCAACTCATCAAACGGCATCGCCTGAGCGAAGCCGACGACGCGGTGTTCACGTTTATCCGGGCGTGGGCCCATGACGACGGCTCGGCCCTGCTGGCCGCCGGAGGCATCGGCGAGAACACCGTTAGCCTGCTCAATCGGCAAGGCGAGGTCGTGTTGCGTCATCCGCCCGAGGGCGAAGGCGCGCCGGTGGCCGACCTGGCGGTGGGGCGACTGGTGGGTGACGAGCCCACCGTGGTGCTGGGCCACTACCAAGGGGCCGGCCTGCATGGCGTCTCGCTCGAAGGCCAGCGGTTGTGGGTCGATCAACGCAATCTGGATTTCGCCCTGAGTGTGCTGGTCCTGCCCGAGCAACCCGGGCGGGCTGAGCGGGTGCTGGCCACCACCGAACGCGGCTCGATTCTGGCGCTGAATGCCGAGGGCAAACGCCTGGGCGAAGTCTTCGTCGGCCGCACCGCCGTCGAGCGGCAAGGCCGCAACATCGGGGCGATTGCCGCGGCCGATCTGACCGGCGATGGCACCAGCGAACTTGTGGGTCTGGCCCTGATGGCCGGCGGTCGGAGCCTGGCGATTGGATTCAACCTCGATGGCCGCGAGCTGTGGAGCTATGAATTGCCCACCGGCCTGCATCAGTGGCCCATCGACTCCATCACCGCCGGCCGCCTGCCGGGTTTCGCCGAACGCGTGTGGATGATCGCCGGCGTCGACGGCAGCGTCCATGTATTGGGGGCCGACGGCAGCGTGATCGACGTGTTCCACACCGGCAAGCGTCTCACCGGGCTGGCCTGCGTGGAGAC
>JBJHDE010000110.1:6598-11445 GCA_050486385.1 Planctomycetales bacterium
CCCGGCGGGTGCTGAAAACGACCCGTCTCGCTGGTCGGTGTCCGCCTGGCATCTGCTGCCACCAGGAGAAATGGCCCCCAAGCCCGTTCCTCCTCCGGCACCCGAACCAGGGCCACCGGCCCCTGATCCCGAGGCCGCACCCGACGACCAACCCGCCGCCCGACCGCCGACCGGTCCACGGCTGTTCCCCGATTGACGCCCCGTGGGGCTTTGCACCTCGGTTGATCGCGCCCGCCCATGCCTGTCGACTGGCCTGCCGAATGGGATCGCCTGCATGCCGAATACGGCTTCTTGCCGGAACGGCTGATGCGAGCGCGATGCGATGAACTGGGGGCCAGCCTGGGCGAGGGCCTGGCCAGCGTGTTGGCGCATCCCGGCCGTTGGAGCTTGCAACCGCCGGGGCGGCACCGGGTACTGGTGTGCTTAGGGCCCAGTTGCCGACCCAAGAACTCGGCGGCCATCCGCGCGGCCCTGGAAGAGGCACTCGCCCTGGAAAGCGAGCGGACCACGCCCGACGGAGCCATCTCGCTGGCCACCGTCTACTGCTGTGGGGCCTGTGGGCACGCGCCCAACATCGTGATCGACGACCAGATTCACAGCCATGCCACCTGCGAGTCAGCAGTCGCGCAGGTCAACGCCTTGCGAAGCGATCGCACTCCACCTTGATGGCTCGCCGCGCGGCGAGCGCTCACAACTCGGGGCGGGCGTCGATGATCCGATCGTCGGCGGTGCCGTACACGCCATCGGGGCCGGGATGCACCCGCACCACGAGTTCATCGTCGGCACTCACACCGGCGGGCAGGGTGAAGCCCGGTTGGGGCGATCGTGCCAGTTGTAGGGCCAGTTCGCCGGCGGTCATGCGGCGGGTCTGCACCAGGTCGCGGTAGACCTGCTCGGCCAAAGCTTCCGTCGGTGGCGGAATGGGCGTCTCGATCCGCGGGGTCGGGTTGGTCGTCACCACGGGCCGTGGGGCCGGGGTCTCGCTCTGGGTTTTCAACTGAATCATCCAGATCGACACTCCCACCAGCACCAACATGGCTAAGCCCGTGGTGACGACCCACATTCCGGCGCCAGGTTCGCGATCCATGGTTTCACCTCGTTGAATTGAACGCTTGACCCCAAGCGATTCGGCAGGCTGAGACACGGGCCCCACACTCCCCATGCACGTATTGTCCGCCTGGCTCCCACCGCACACTCAACCGCGGATTGCAGGCGGCTCCACGATTCAGCAGTGGCTCAGCGGCAGCCACCCCAATTGCGAATGTAAAAACCCTTCGCAAGCAGGGCAATAACAGAATTGACGGGACCACCACGGCCATCAATCCCTAGTTGGCAACTCCGCTTTCGGCACGCAGGCAATCAATACACAGTGGGTGGCAATTCTTTTCAGGCAGGTCACTTCAGGCGGGACAACACCTTGCAGTGTAGGCGATGCGCAACGACGGCGCCAAGCTGGCGGGTTCGTTTTCGCGGGGCGTTCGCCAGGGGCACGTCGACCGCGGGCCGCGCCCCACTCTTGATGGAGTCCGCCTGCCGTGGACAATACCCCAGGCATTGTGGCACCTCCCGCGGAAGGCAGGGGCGGATGATTGGGCTTGTGGCACTGTTGGTCCTGGTGTGGCTGGTGGCCCTGTGGGACTGCTGGCAGCACGAGCCGGATCGCGGCTTGTGGCTCGGTTTGCTGCTGGTCTTCAACCTGGCGCTCGCCCCGGTGTACCTGGTGTTCCGGGCGGCGCCGCGATGGAACATCCTGCCTCGCGGGATGTGGGCCCAATGGACCCGCGGCCACGAGCTGGCCCAGGCCGAAGCCGCCGCCCACACCATTGGCAACACGCACCAGTGGTACCAGCTTGGCGAGTTGCGGCGGCAAGTGGGCCTGTTGGACGAGGCCAACGAGGCCCTGGAGCACGCCTTGGCCAAGGATCCCACGCACCTGCCCAGTCGTTGGTCGCGGGCCTTGGTGGCTTTAGAGCAACGCCAGCTCGAGATCGCGCGGCAGCACCTGGCCTACATCACCGAGCGCGACCCGGCCTACAAGTACGGCGAGGTCTATCTGGCCTACGGCGAGACGCTGGTGGCCCTGAACCAGTTGGAAGCCGCCCGCGACCACCTGGAGACCCACATGCGGCGCTTCGCCCGACCCGAGGCCCGGCTGATGCTGGCCGAGGTGCTGAATCGGCTCGGCGACCCGTCGGCGGCCCGAACCCAGGTGTATGGGCTGATTGGCGATCTGCGGCACAGCGTGGCTTTGGGCCAGTCCCGTCATCGCCAGCTTCTTGACCAGGCACAGCGTCTGCTCCGTCAGATCGGTCGCTGACCGCCGCGCCGCGCACGATTTGTTGACACCTTGCCGGCTGGCCTCCGACCCAGGGCAATCGCACGTGAAGTCCTTGACTTCATAAGGACGTTCTCCAAATAGGATTCGTCCCAGGCTGCGGTCATGCGCTTGATGTGGATGCCGTTGCGGATTAGCAAACGGCTTTTTGCGAGTCGTCAGGCAGGCGGTAGTTGAAAGAACCCCGGGCTAACGCCCGAGGGCTGAGGGGTCTTTGGGGGACATCAAGTGCTGGGTTGAACCTGATTGATGGTGCAATCATCCTGGCCTCCAACCGATTTACTGATGCTTGCCATAAGCGCGAAACACCCCGTCGGAAACGTCGCGCCTCCTCCTGCGGGTTCCAACGGAACCCGCAGGCGAAGCCTTCCGTGGGGATCATTGACGACGCTTGCGAGAGCGGCTTCGCCGGGGCGGCGGTGGCGCCGGTAGACAGCCCCACGGCACCGCCGCGGCCTTGACCGCCGTGGGGCCGGCCAGGTCGGGTGTTTGATCGTAACCCAGTTCTTCCAGCTCATCCCGCGTGCGTTCGACCAGATCTTCAAAACTGATGGCCGATCGCTGTTCGCGATACACCGCCCGCAGCGTCTTGGCCAGCACAAAGGTGAACGCGCCGTAGCTGATCACACCGTGGCGATACTCGAAGGCGAATTCGTCCTCTTCGCAGGCATGCAGGATCAACGGCATGAAGGGGCCCTTGTGGTGCCGCTGTTCCACCACACGGTTGAAGTCCTTTTGAGAAAGCGTGCGCAGCGGCATGGCCGCGCCCAGCCGCATGGTATCGCCGCCGCGACCCATGAAGTCGGATCCGTGGTCGTCGTCGCGGGCCAGGTCCTCGTTCAAGTGTTCAAGCTGACGCGGAACCCACATCTGGGACTCGCTGTTCCACTTGAGCATCCGGTGCCGAATATCATCAGGCGGGCTGATGCCGCGGATCATCCGCACGCCATCGCGGGTGAGTCCACCGGAGTGGCAGCAATCGAGGATGATAAGAAAATTCGCTTGGTAATCCAGTTCGCTGTACAGGTCGAACAGGTCTTCATCCGAGATGGCCGTCTCCTGCGACCAGGCAAAATCGTAGGGGGCCAGGCACTCCAGCTTGTGCGAGACGTGGCCCGAGGGATCGTACACGGGAAGCTGAGCCCCGTGCCCACTGAAGGCCAGCACCAGGCGATCGTCTGGCCCGGCATCGTCCAGTAGCCAGCGAATGCGGTCGAGAATGCCCTGTTTGGTGGCACGGTCGTTCAACACCACGCGAATCTCGTCGGCCTCGAACTCGCACTCTTGCAGGACGCTACTGACCTGAAACACATCGTTGACACAGCCATCCAAGCGCCATCGGGGGTCCGGATACTCGTCAATACCGATCAGCAAAGCGCGTTGACGGGGTTCCCGCCGCGGCATGTCTTGCGCGATCGCCCGCGTGAACGAACGGGCCTGCCGCGGCATAGCCAGATTGCGCCACACATGGTCGACCGTATTCTCATGCTCCAGATACCCCACGGCCCCATGGGGATCCTTGAAGAACGGCGTTTGCACCTGGCGGAAGTTATCGGCCCGCAGGTGAATCTCGTTGGTGAACACCTTGTCGTGGCGGTTGTAAAGATGATACCAGAAGCCATGCTCCAGGGGCTGGACCCGTCCGCCCAGAAACTGCCCGGCCACGAACGGATGGTTGATCTGGGATCCCAGCGTGATCAAGGTCCGCCCCTCCATCAAGCCTTGGCCTGCGTCGCTGGTCAACGTGTCATAACAAATCAGCGACCCCAGGCTGTGCCCGCAGATCACCTGAGGATCGAATCGTTGAATATCCGCGATCAATAATTCACGTGTTTCCCGGCGGACCTGTTCGTTTTCGACCCACAACACCACCATCCCGGCATACCAGTACAGCCAATCCTGCACGCCGCCAATAAACCGTCTTTGACGGAACAGGCTCGTCAGCCCGCTGTAACCCAACTTGCCCAACGCGCTGAGCGTGCCCTGCCAGGAGATGTTGTGCTGGCCGAAGATGTGGTCGTGCATCGTGAAGTCGAGATCCTCCAGAGGAAACGGCCTCCCGACATTTTCGAACACGCCTTTTAAGGCCTGGTGCCAGCCCTCCTGCCAATCCTGGCTTCGCTCATGATTCCCAATACCGTGGACCGCAAGAATCCGGAGATCTGAATCCGACATAGAACCCATCCTTCCCTTCAAGTGAGTGCCGCCGGCCAGAAAACCCTCCCCCACAGCAAGGTCTGGAAGGTCAGGCCAGCAACGGAGACCGAAACGTCACAGGTGGGGCCAGTGACCACACGAAGCGTGGTCCACCCCGAGAAGGGATAATCTATACCAAAGGTGGGTATTATTCAAACAGGAGGTGGGCAGGCGGAGACTTGCCCAAGCAAGTACCAGGCTAGAACCATGGCCCAGAACGGAACCGCCCGCCAAGGGCTCAGGCCGTTGGCGGGCGGAATCGAGTCAGATTGGAGCATCGGCAGAATCGGCGAATCGCCGGGAAAAAGGCGTCACT
>JBJHDE010000111.1:0-11347 GCA_050486385.1 Planctomycetales bacterium
AGTCCGGGGTGACCGTCGCCAACACCCTGGCCGCAACCGACGCGGACGATTGAGCCCGCGATGTCGGTACGCGGGTGGTATCCGATTGGTCTGTGATTCACTCACGCTTTGAGAGGTTCCCATGCGGTGGCAATCCGGGGTGTTCGCGGTGACGTGGTGCCTGCTGCTGGCCGCTTGGGCCACCGCGGACGAACCGTTGGTGTTTCGCGATGTGAGCGCCGAGGCGGGATTGCGTGCCGATCTCGAAGGCATGCACGCCCACGGCGCGGCCTGGGGCGATGCCACCGGCAACGGCTGGCCTGACTTGTACGTCGGCAGTTTTCACAAACCCGATGGCGTGGCCAATCGCTTGTTTTTTAACGACCGGGGCCAGTTGAAACGCCAACAGCAAGCGGCGGTCGAGATCTCGGGTCGGGCCAACTCGATTTTGTTTGTCGATTTCAACAACTCGGGCCGACTCGACCTGTATGTGTCGAACCTGGGCGGGGGCCGCTCGGGGGCCGAAGCCACCGTGAACAAACTGTTCCGGAACGACGGCAACGGCCGCTTTACGGATATTTCCGAAGCATCCGGCGCCTGCCCGCCCGAGTTTCGCGGACGCGGCGCGACCGTGGCCGACCTCAACGGCAACGGTCTGCTCGATTTGGTGCTGGGCGAGGCAAACTACTATGGCTCGCCTCGCCGCTCGCGGGTGCTGTTCAATCGGGGTGACTATCGCTTCGAGGATGTCACGGACGAAGTCGGCCTGCCGCCGGGAATTCCCGGACTGGGCACCGCCACCGGCGACCTGACCGGCAATGGCGCCGCCGACGTGCTGCTGACCGGCCGCGAGGAGTCGAACCGCTTGTTTCTGAACGATGGCCAGGGGCGGTTCCGCGAAGCGCCCGGCACCAGGGAACTGCTGGCCTGGGAGTACACCAGCGGCGATGACTCGACCGCCGGGGTGACCTTTGCCGATGTCAACAACGATGGCCTGCCGGATATTGTGATCGGTCATCATTACAAACAGCCCTGGGTCACGCCGCAGCCGATTCGGCTGTATCTCAATCGCGGGGTGGCCGATGGCGTGCCGCGGTTTGAAGACGTGACCGAACGGGCCGGGCTGGTGCCTTTGCCGATGAAGGCCCCGCACGTGGAGATTCAGGACTTCGACAACGACGGCCGCCCCGACATCCTGGTCAGCATCGTGATGTTTGCCGGCGAGACGCCCCACCCGGTCATCTTCCGCAATCTGGGCAACACGGCCGATGGGATTCCCCGGTTCGAGGCCCCGGCACTGGCCGTCAATGATTTTCCAACCGAAGAAGATCGCCAGACGCGGCGGTCGGGGGTATTCTTTGAAAAGATGCTCAACGAGCGCAAAGTGGTGTACACCGCGGCGGGTCCGGTGGCCGATTTCGATCGCGACGGCCGGCTCGACGTGTTGATCAGCAGTTGGTGGCCCGAGAGCCCCAGCCTGCTGCTCAAGAACGAGACCCAAGCCGGCCATTGGCTCCGCGTGTTTGTCGAAGGCCCTGAGGGCGTCAATCGCCAAGGCATCGGGGCGGTGGTGCGGGCCTACGAGGCTGGGCGACTGGGCGAGGCCGAGGCCCTGATCGTCAGTCGCGAGATCAGCATCGGCGATGGCTATGCTTCGGGCCAGGTGGCCGCCGCCCACATCGGACTGGCCGACCGCCAGAAGTGCGACCTGGAAATCGTCCTGCCTCACCACCGCGGCACCTGGCAGCACCGCGACGTCGAGGCCAATCAAGAGATCGTCGTCCATCGCGAGGGCCTGCGGGTCCTGTCCAAGTAGCCCTGGGCGGATCTTCACGGATCGCCCCGAACAACACGACCGCCCCGAACAACACGGCCGCGGAGGCCCACGGCCATTCCGCGCACCCCACGCCACACGCCAACGACCCTTCCCCCAGATCCGCCGCCGGGTCGGCAACCAACCGGGAACGTGGCTCATGAGCGAAGTCACACGCATCCTGGAAGCCATCGAGTCCGGCGACCCCGAAGCGGGCGAACGGCTGCTGCCGTTGGTCTACGACGAACTGCGCAGACTGGCCGCGTCCCACCTGGCCCGCGAGCGGTGTGGCCACACCTTGCAGCCCACCGCGCTGGTCCACGAGGCTTACCTCAGGCTGGTGGGCAGCGACACGCCGCCCCAGTGGAACGGCCGTGGCCATTTCTTTGGCGCCGCGGCTCGGGCGATTCGCCGAATTCTGATCGAGCACGCCCGACGCAAGCACGCGGTCAAGCGGGGTGGCGGACGGGTGAAGCAACCGCTGGACGAGACGCTGGCCCTGGCGTTGCCCGAACCGCAAGAGGACCTGCTGGCCCTGGACGAGGCCTTGGACAAGCTGGCCGATGTGGACGCCCCAGCCGCCGAGCTGGTGCATTTGCTGTATTTTGCCGGCCTGACACTCGCCGAAGCCGCCCAGGGTCTGGGGATTTCGACCCGCACGGCTGGCCGCAGGTGGGCCTACGCCCGGGCCTGGCTGCGAACGGAAATGGAGGGGCCTACCGGAGAATCGGAAAAAACTTGAAAACGCCTGGCCGACCTGGGCCGACGCAGACGCACTGACCAGCGAGCCAGCTTGGGCACCCGTTGCCCGCTGGTGAGCTGAGCGACCGTGTCACACCAGCCTAGCGAGGCCGACGATGCGCGTTTTCGAGATCCCCGAGGATACGTTCCTGCGGGGTGTATTGGGCTACCTGGCGGGAGCCGCCTTTCTGGGCGTGGCGATGGCCAACCATCAGTCCGAGGATATCGGGCAGATGGCGGGATACTTGATGATGTCGCTGATCGCGCCACGTTATGGCGGGGCGCTGGTCTCGGACTTGCCGATTGTCATGGTGCTGGCCATGGCCTGCGCTGCCGGATTTGCGCTCACTTTGTGTGTGCCGGCTCTGCGGAGCAAGGGCGTGGCCAAGTTCTGTTTCGGGACGCTGGTCGTGCTGTCCCTGTTTACATTGTGGTTGGAGGATTATCTGACCTACAAGGCCATCCTCACGACGTTGATTGAAGTGTTTCTCAAGTTCTCGTTCTTCTTTGTGGATCTTGGCGTCACCGTCTTTTGGCTGTTCATGTGGGCCTGCACGGTTGATCGAGTGAATCAGCTTTCCGAACAGCCCGCGACGGCGTCGGCTTGAAGTGCAGCCGACCAGGAGGTGTTCCTGGCCGGCGAGACGCCTTTTCACTGGGCGGAGTGCGTGGCATGAACGAGCAATCGATCTTTCTCTCGGCCCTGGACTTTGCCGATCCCGACCAGCGGGCCGAGTACCTGGATCGCGCCTGCGGCTCGGATATCGCGCTCCGCGCCCGGGTGGCGGCGTTGCTGGACGCTCATCAGCGCGGGGGCGACTTTCTCAAAATTCCCGCATTGCAACAGTTGGCGGGTGACCCGGGCGCCACGCAGGCCACCGCCGAAACCAACCCCGACGACGATCGCATCGACCTCTCCTTTCTTGAGCCCGCGACGGGACCCAACTCCTTGGGCCGACTGCGGCACTATGAGATCCGCGAGCTGATTGGTCACGGCGGTTGCGGGATTGTTTTGAAGGCCTGGGACGAGCGGCTCGAGCGGATTGTGGCCATCAAGGTGATTGCCCCGGCGCTGGCGATCACTTCGCCCGCCCGCAAGCGGTTTCTGCGCGAGGCCCGGGCGACGGCGGCGATTCGTCACGACAACGTGGTCGATGTGTACGCAGTGGAGGAGTTTGCGGACAACAAGCGGCCGTTGCCCTTTCTGGTGATGGACTTCATCGATGGGCTTTCGCTTCAGCAGCAATTGGATCGCACCGGGCCGTTGGAGATCCCCGAGGTCGTGGCCGTGGGGCAGCAGTTGGCCGCCGGCTTGACCGCTGCGCATGCCAAGGGCCTGATCCACCGTGACATCAAGCCCGCCAATATCCTGTTGGAAAGGGGCTCGCGGCGGGTCAAGATTACCGACTTTGGCCTGGCTCGGACGACCGACGACGCCAGTCTGACGCAAAGCGGCATAATCGCCGGAACGCCGATGTACATGTCGCCCGAGCAAGCCCAGGGGCTTCCGATCGATCAGCGCTCGGATTTGTTCAGCCTGGGCAGTGTGCTGTATGTGATGTGTACGGGACGCCCGCCGTTTCGCGCACCCAGCACCCTGGCGGTGATTAAGCGGGTGGTGGACGACGACCCACGGCCGATTCAGGAGGTCATCCCCGAGGTGCCCGATTGGCTGGTGGCCGTGATTGCGATTTTGCTGGCCAAGTCGCCCGAGGATCGCTTCGACTCGGCCGCCCAAGTGGCCGCTTTGCTGGCCGATTGCCAGGCGCAGCTTGCCCAGACCGGGCAGGTGCTGTTGCCGCCGGAGGTCGTGGCCAAGGTTCCCTCGGGCGTGATCGGTCGTCGACACACCCGGCAACGCGGCGTGTTGGGCCGGCGGATCGCGCTGGGTGTGGGCCTGCTGTTGGCGGTGGGGATGCTGGCCGGGCTCACCGTGTGGATGCAAGCGCAACGGCTGGCGGATGTCCTATCCGTCGCCGCGGACCCAAGCGGCTCGGCCGCCGCGGACGTTTCGCCGACGGAAGCGACCCTCCCGCTGGAGCCGCCCGGCAGTGCCGAAACGCTGAGCACAGAGGAACCGACCGACGGCCAGGCTCCCACGTTGGCACCCGACCCGGAGCCATCCACGAATCGGGACGTGCCTCTCCAGCCGGTGGCTGCTGTTGAGGACACTTCACCGGCCGAGCCGGCCGAGCCGTCCCTCGACTTGTTGCCGGTGGGCAGTTATTGGCTGGGGTCGCGGAATTATCGCGCAGGCGCCTACGCGGGCTCGGCGGTGCATTATGAACTGCACGTTCGCCAGCGTGACGGCAACGTGTTTCGGGGCCATGTGTTTGACAACGGCCGAGGTCGCAATCGGGCCGAAGTCGAAGGCGTCGTGCTGGGCAATCAGGTGACCTGGACCGAGAAGGCCCGCGGCAACGTTTTAACCATGCGCGCCGATCTGATCGACGATCGGCTGGAGATCACCTTTCACGGGCATTACTCCAACGGCGCGACCAACCGCGGCGATGGCCAATTGCAGCGGATTCGGGATCCGCAATCGCCGTGAGTCGCCGGTTTGCCCGGGGGCCGCCGAGAGTTGTCAATCAACGCACACGGGGCGGAAACCGCGTTATCGCCGTTTCCGCCCCGTGTTGGTCGTTGCTGGTTGAGTCACGCGAAAAAGGCGTGATCAGTCTTCGCCTTGGGCCTTGCTGTAAGCGTGTTCGCCGTCGAAGACGTGCAGCTTCTCGATGTGGGTCCAGGCGTGGCCGGCGGCCTGCATCCGCTGAATCAGGTCGGCGATCTTGGTGTCGTCGGCTTCCTGGTTGTCGTCGCGGACGACGAAGCGGCAGCGATACACATCGATACAGCCAATCTTGGTGGTGGCCTTCGGGTAGCACTTGGTGCCACGATTGCTGATCATCTTCAACCGCAGCGGGGCGTCGGCGACAGCCGCTTCGAGCTTGGGGCCCAACTCATCGGGCATGTCGCCCGACTCCACAAACAGGTCGAGACCAATGATCTTGCGGCTCTTGGCCTTCACGAAGTCGGGGGCATAGTCGTCGGGCGGCAACACCAGGGGCTTACGATCGCGAACCTGGAACTTGCTGCTGGTGCGTCCCAGGTTGGCAATGATCGCGTCGGTGAACTCGACGGTGCCGACGGCCTTCTCGTCGCCGACCACGTCGCGAGTCAGGCTCTTGCCGTCTTCGAGCGTCACCAAGAAGGCGTTCTCAATGGCATCGGCCTGCTCAAAGAAGGCCAGATGCCGCAGCATCATCAAGCTGGAGAGAATCAGCGCCGTGGGGTTGATGACGTTCTTGCCGGCATACTTGGGGGCCGATCCATGCACGGCCTCGAAGATGGCCACATCGGTGCCCAGGTTGGCACTGGGAGCAAAGCCCAAACCGCCGACCAGACCGCTGGTCAGGTCGCTCATGATGTCGCCGTTCATGTTGGTCGTGACAATCACGTCAAACTGCTCGGGTCGTTTCACAAGCTGGTGGCAGGCGTTGTCAATGATCACGTGCCAGGCTTCGATCTCCGGATACTCCGGGGCAATCTCCTCGAAGGTCTGCTTGAGCAGACCCTCGGTCAGCTTCATGATGTTGGCCTTGGTCGCACAGGCCAGGCTCTTGCGACCTTCACTGCGGGCGAACTCAAAGGCCAGCCGCACGATCTTCTCGCAGCCCATGCGGCTGATGACCTTCAAGCACTGGGCCACGCCGGGGCTCTGCATGTGCTCGATGCCGGCGTACAGGTCCTCGACGTTTTCGCGGACGACCACCAGATCCAGATTGCGGCCACTGTACGGGGTCTCGACGTTGGGCAGCTCGCGGACGGGGCGGATGTTGGCGTAGGTCTCAAACAGCTTGCGGAGGGTGACATTGGCGCTCTTTTCGCCAAAACCCACCGGTGTCTCCAGGGGGCCCTTGAGCGCCACGCGAGTCCGCTTGATGCTGTCGATTGTCTCCTGGGGCACGCCCGAGGGCAGTCCCTTCTTGAAGACTTCGGCCCCGGCCTCGTGTTCTTCCCATTCGATGGGGGCACCGGTGGCTTCGATGATCCGGCGTGCGCTCAGCACCACCTCGGGCCCGATACCGTCGCCAGGGATCAGGGTCACGCGTTTGGTGTCGCCTGCGGCCATCGTGAAGGTCTCCATAATCGAGTCAAAAGTCGGTGTATGCGATCCTATCGGTGCCCCAAAAGGCCAACAAGGGGCACATCCGCGGCGAGGTCCACCGCGGTCACCGACTCTGAATGGCCGACCTTACAGCACGCGGATGTGGTATCCGCCGTCGACGTTGATGCGTTCGCCGGTGCTGAAGGGGAAATAGCCCTCGACGATGGCCGCCACCGCCCGGGCCACATCGTCCGGCTGGCCCCAACGCCGGATGGGTGTCAGGCCCTCGGCAATCAGGCGGTCGTACTTTTCCTGAACCGGGCCGGTCATGTCGGTGGCAATCACCCCGGGACAAATCTCGAACACGGTGATGCCGTACTCGGCCAGTCGCACGGCAAGCTGCTGCGTCAGCATGGGTTGCGCGGCCTTGGTCAGGCAGTAGTCCACGCGATTCGTAGTCACCGCGTAGGCCGAGACGCTCGAGATGTTGATAATCGTCCCCACGGCCTCAGGGTCTCGGGTCCGCTGCTCGATCATGATCCGTGCCGCCGCCTGGGCCAGAAAGAACGGCCCCTTGAGATTGGTGGCGAACACGGCATCCCAGCTCGACTCGGGCAGCTCCAGCAAATCCACCCGGCCCGGCGAGGTGATCCCCGCGTTGTTGATCAACACGTCCAACCGCCCAAACGCCCCCAAAACCGCCTCCAGCATGGCCTGCCGGTCCTCGGATCGGGCGACATCACCCCCAACGGCCACCGCCTTGCCCCCAGCTTGCTGGATGGCCGCGACCACTTCCTCAGCCGCCGTGGCGTTCCGGGCGTAGCCCACACCCACGGCCAGGCCCCCTCGGGCGAGTCGCTCGCAGATGGCGCGACCGATGCCGCGACTGCCGCCGGTGACCAGTGCCGAACGTTCCATCGCCTGAGAAGTCCTTTCTACGGGGAATTGAAACGCCACGACGCCGGCTCACCAGCCAGCCCATCCCTCAACGTGGCGGATGGCAAAACTCTGGGAGATGAGGCCTAGCGAAACCGGCGGACGGCGGGTAACATACCGGACTTGATTGTGTTGCGCCCAGGCAGGCTGGATCCCCATCATGGCCAAGTCGAACAAGAAGCTGATCATCATTCACCTGGTTTGCGAAGAAACCGGGGAGCAGAACTACACCCTCCGACGTCGCTCGGACAAGGAAAAGCTCCGGCTCAAGAAGTTCTGTCCCAAGTTGCGGAAGCACACTTGGCACAACGAGAAGCGGAAGTAAACCTCCGTGGGCGGTGGCCTTGCGTGGCCGTCGCTCTGCCGAAGCTGCCCGACGAGGCCGCGGCTCGGGTCCGGCAAATCGCCGCCGGCCAGGTTTCTACCTTCGGCCACCTGGCCCAGGGTCTAGGGGACCGAGTCGCTGCGCGGTGGCTGGGCCAATGGCTTCGCGAACACTCGGCCCATTCTTCCCCCGAGTTGCCTTGGTGGCGAATCGTCGCCGCCGATGGCCGGCCGACTCATCCCAATCGCAGCACATGGGTCCTGCAACAGTTGTCCCGCGAAGGCGTCCCGCTGGCCGGCGACCGCGTCGACTTGACTCGTGTACGGCTGGTTGAGTTCGCTCCCACGGGATCCTTGGCGCGCTTGGCCGCCGAACAGCGGCGGATCGCCGAACGCGCCCGCTTCGAGGATTTGCCCGGCCAGCCGACTTGCGTGGGCGGGCTGGATATCTCCTACGTCGTGGGCCAAGACGAAGCGGTCGCCGCCGCGACGGTGACTCCCCTGGCCAGCGGCCTGGCCGAGCCCACCGCCCTGGCCACCGTGTGCCATCGCCCGGGGCTGCCCTACGTCACCGGGTATCTGGCCTTTCGCGAGCTGGATCTTTATCGGGCCCTGCTGGAGCAGTTGGATGCGGGCTTCCCCTGGCCCGAGGTCTGGCTGGTGGATGGCAGCGGGGTGCTGCATCCCCGAGGCGCGGGCATTGCGACTCACCTGGGCGTGTTGCTCGATTGCCCGACCGTCGGCGTGACCAAGAAGCATTTGGTCGGCGAGTCGGCCTTCCACCAACTTGCCCCTGGCGAGAGCCAGCCGATTGTGTGGCAGGATCGCGTCGCCGGCTACTGTTTGCGGGTGGGCGACTCGCGCCGACCGCTGTTCATCTCGCCAGGGCACCGCATCACCCCGGAGGCCGCCCTGGCGTTGGTGACGCAACTCGTGGGCCAGCGGCGACTTCCCGAGCCCATCTACTGGGCCGACCGGCTGAGTCGCCAGGAGGCCCGCCAGCGCCGCGCGGCCGCCGAAACGGATTGCCCGCAAGACCCACCCGGCGACGGCAACTGATCCTGAAACCAAGCAGTCGGCGAGGTGGCTTGCCGGCTCGGTGAGCTTGGGGGACCTGGGACGGAGGACCGCAGCGATGGGAATGCGATTACTGGCTGGAGTGGGACTACTGGCGGCGCTGGCGACCACCGCCGAGGCCCGACCGGTGCTGGGTGTGCTGGCCGTGCCCGTGCAGGATCCCGTGGTGAGAGCGCAGTTGCAACTGCCTGATGGGCAAGGACTTTTGGTCGAAGAGGTCGCTCCCGACTCGGCGGCCGAAGCGGCGGGCATGCAGCGTTTCGACATCCTGCTTTCCGCCAACGACCAGCCCCTGGCCACCAGCCAGGACTTGCGACGAGTCGTCGCCCGCGAGCCGGTTGAGCCCATCCGCTTCACTTACCTGCGGGGCGGTCAGCAGGCGACCCTCGAAGTCACGCCCCTCATGGCCGAGCCCGACCAGCGGCCTCGCGGGCGACTGGGGCACTTGGCTCCTTGGCGACCCGAGGCCGGTGGGTGGACCGAAGGCTTCAACCCATTTGTCGAGCAGGACTTACCGCCGGGCATGACCATTCGCGTGGAGAAGTCGGGCAGCGATCCCACCCAGGTGGTGGTGGAACAGTCCGACCCCGAGGGTGGCGAACCCGTGGTCCACTCGGCCACGCTGGACGATCTGGCTAGCCTGCCCCAAGAGGTGCAGGGCCATGTGCGGGGATTTTTGCGACAAGGCCTGTTGGCACGCTCGGGGTGGCCGATTCCCATGCCCGGACCCGGCGGATTGCCGCCCGAACGGCTCGATGAGCTTCGTCAACAAATGCAGGAACAGTTCGAGGCGATTCGCCGCGAGATGGACACTCTTCGTCGCGGTTCCGACCCCGCCGCGGACGACGCTTCCTGAGAGGAAAGCCGCACCGATGGCAACGATTGTTGCGGCTGGGGGAGGCCGGTTTGCAATGCCGGCCACCCCCAGCCAATCTGGCGGGCGACACCAAGCCGAGCCGATGTCCCTCAACAGGAGTTTCCTCGCGAACCCTGAGATGGGGAGTTAGACGGATGGCGCTTTGCCTGGAGATGCTCGAACCGCGGAATGCCCCGGCCGTGTTCTTGCCCGAGCTGGCCCTGGCCCTGCCGCTGGACGACGAGCTGACCGCGGTCTGGGATGCCGACCTGCTGGCAACCGCCGAGGTCTCCGCTGCCGAGCCGCTGGCGGACGCCGCGCCCAGTAGTCCGCTGGACCGGCTGGCGGACGACCTGGCCGAAAGCGATGCCGACCTGTTCCGTCACGATCCCGAGATCCTGGCCGCTCTGGCCGAATGGCATCTCTAAAGTCGCCGACCTGCGCCAACCAATTGCGCATTGGCGTCCGATGGGGTGTCGGCCCGCGACGTACATTTCGATTGCTGGGCCGGAGCATACTTCACGGATCATCGTCGGGTCGACCAATGGCGTCGACGGCCTGAATGCCGCGATGGGCCCGGTCGATGGCGTGCAGCAACAGCCGCGTGGTCTCGTGCGGCGCGTGGAAGCCGGTCGAGTTCTCGGCGTCGATAAAGTCCCAACGCAGTTGGGCCTCGCGATGCAATTGTTGGGCGGGTTTCAGCAACTCGGCATCCACTCCGTCGGCTCGGGCCTGGGCCAATCGGTCAATCAGCTCGGAGATCGCCCCCTCGGCCAGCCCCAGGTGTTCCACCGTGCGATCCTGAATCCGTTCGGCCCGTTGGCGGAGTTCGTCCTCGGTGCCCGCATGGCAATTCAAACATGCCTGGCGGATGTTGGTCAGTGGACTGCGAATCCAGTGGTCACTGTAAGTGAAGCCGCCCTCCTGGACACGGGGCAGGTGACAATCGCTGCACGAGACATTGTGCCGCGCGTGCGTCCCGGCGGAGAACAGCTCGAACTCGGGATGCTGAACCTTGATTAACGGGGCATCGGTCTCGGCGTGTCGCCAATCGTGAAACTCGGCCTCGTCGTAATGCTGTTCAATCTGTTCCAGCCGGATGCCGTGGGTCCAGGGATAAGCCAATTCTTGGTTCGGTCCCGTGAAATAATACTCAACATGACACTGGGCACAGACGTAAGTCCGCAGTTCATGTTGGCTGGCTTGAGTAACGTCGATGCCACGAAGCTCCATGCCCCGGATAAACGACTCGCGGCTGACCCGCAGTTCCATCGAGCCCGGCGCGTGGCAGTCGTTGCAGCTTGTGCCGTGATGCAGGTGATCTTTGAGATCGTGGTAGCGCTGGGCATGAAACTCGTCCCAGCCATATTCCTCAAGCAGTTTGGGGGCCTCGGCCGCGTGACAGTGAATGCAGGCCGCCGGCTGGTCGTACTGAAGGGTCCGGCCGCTTTCTTGCTGATCGATCTGGGCGTAGTAATGCCCCCGCGAACCGTTGTACTCGGTGGCAAAGGGG
>JBJHDE010000112.1:0-11313 GCA_050486385.1 Planctomycetales bacterium
CGGTACCGGATCGTGGTTGAAGTGTTACCACAATCCGGCATCCTCCGGGTGGCCGACGAGTATGTCGCGGCGCTGACCAAGGACGGATTGGTTTCGGCGGCGCGGAAACCCTTCTTGGAGCGGATGGGCGATCGGCTCCACTTGCGGATGGAAGGTCAGGCTCACCCGACCTCCATTGAGCGATGCCTGGACCACAGTGTCCTATCCATGCCGTTGTACACGCCCCACTATCCCCATCTGGCGGCGCTTCACGAAGAGTTCTCGCGATTCTACTTCTTTTACTTGGAGCCACGCGAACGGATGCGGGCGGCATCACCAGTTAAGGAAGTCCGACACATTGGGTTGATGGGCGAAGACCTGGCGGCATACCTGAATACCCTTCGCGCGGTGGACTCGCGACAGTTCGCCGCGGTCGAGAAGTCGCTCAAACACTTGGTGCCCTCCGTTTCGGGCATCGACCTCTCCGTCAGCAGTGTGGGCGAGGTGGAACTGGGGCTAATCGAGGATGGGCGACGAGTCCCCGCCCGCGTGGTCTCCGAGGGCACGCTCCGGATACTTGGATTGCTGGCTTTAGGGGGCGCGCAGGACCCGCCTTCGGTGCTGGGGTTTGAAGAACCGGAGAATGGGATTCATCCTCACCGCATCTCGTTACTGGCCGAGATCCTCCGCTCGCGAATGTACGGTCAACACTGTCAGTTAATCGTAACCACACATTCGCCAATTCTGTGTGACTTGTTACCGCCCGAAAGCTTGTTCGCCTGTCGCAAGCGTCAGGGCCGCACGAGCGTCGAGCCACTGGATGGGATCACTCCTCTGCTGCATGCCAGCGAGGTCAAGCAGGCGATGGATGACGAAGCCGACGTCAGCCGGCGACCCTCGCAGCGGATTCTGCGGGGAGACCTGGATGGTTGAAATAAGCCTGTTTGCCGAGGACCACGCCCATGACATTGTTCTCTCCGCGATGATTGCACGGGTGGCTCAGAAGCATCAATGCCCGTTTCAATTACGAAAACTCTCTGTCACCGGTGGTGCCGCCCGGGCCGAGAGCGAGTTCGCTGAGTATGTTCAAGATGTCCTGCGACACCGATTGTCTTTGCCGGATGCGATAGTCGTTGGACGCGATTCCAACTGCCAGGGCTATCGCCGCCGACGCAGAGCGTTGGAACAGGTAGCCGGGCAACTCAGTGACCGCGTGATCTACGCCATTCCCGATCCGCACATCGAACGCTGGCTGCTGCTTCAGCCAGCGGCTTTTAAGAAAGCGCTGGGAGTTGCCTGTCGCTCGATCAAGCACAAATGCGAACGAGTGGTCTACAAAGAACAACTCATGCAAGAAGTCCAGCGGGCTGGACTCGCGCCGATCCTGGGTGGATTGGAACACGCCGAGGAGATTGTCGGGCACATGAACCTCAACCCGAAGTCGGCACGGGACGACCTGACCCAATTCTTGGAAGAACTGCATCAGTTCTTTCGGAATCAAGCCACACAGTCGCGTTCTTGAATCGGCCTCTCGGAATCTACGGAAACCTGTCATGAACGCTCCGCGAAAATCTCCACTCGGTGGTGTGATTCATACTTACCAGAAGTATGATCCCAAAGAAATTCCGAGCCCGACGCAACCGCCGCCGGACGTGGTGTCGCCGCTGTTCGAGCAGATGCTGTATTATGGCTCGATGCGGGAACTCTCCGATGAAGAGCTGGCCCAGGCCGTCCGCATTGACCCCAGCCAGATCGAGGGCCTGGGGCCGCCCATCGATCTGCTGCGGGCGATGCTCGAAGAGCGAAAACGCAAGATCCTGGCCACCTACGAGACCCACACGGTCGACCGCCGCGCGGCCGAAGCCTTCCGCCAGGCCGCCCAGCGGGCGCGGCCGCCCAGGGAGGCCGCCGAGCGTTACCGCAAGGCCGTCGATCGCAAGCAGTTTCGCGATCTTGAGCGGCTCTGGTATCAGGCCGGCGACGATGCTTCGCCCTGGGCCCGGGGGCTGATGCAAGTGCTGGCGCGGTTGGGCGAGCATTATCAAATCGACGAACTTGTGGCCAAGTACACGTTCACGGGCCGCACGGCCTTGGACGTGCCGCAAGCCCTGGAGATCAAGCAGGAACTCGAGCAAATTGACGAACTGCTCGAACAGCTCAAACAGGCCCGCGAGACGGCTCAACTGGCGATTATCGATTTCGAGCAACTCAGTCAGTTTGCCGAACCCGGCGACCTGGAACGCTTGCAGGAACTGCAACGGCAGATTGAAGAGTACGTGCGGAACCTGGCCGAGCAGCAGGGCCTGGAACGGACCCGCGATGGCTTCCGGCTTACGCCCAAGGCCACGCGGCTGTTTCAAGGGCAATTGTTGAAAGAGATTTTCAGCGATCTTGCCGCCGCCCGCAGCGGACGCCACAGTGGCCCGATTCTGGGCGACGGCGCCGTGGAGATGCCGCGGACCAAACCGTACGAGTTTGGCGACTCGGTGGCCAACATGGATATCCCCTCGAGTCTGGTCAACGCCATGATCCGTAATGGCGGCGGGGGGCTGCCGGTGCGGTTGCGAAGCGAAGATATTGAAATCCATCGCACCCGCAATAACCCCAAGTGCGCAACCTGCGTGCTGATGGACATGAGCGGCTCGATGCGCTACGACGCGCTGTATGTCAGCGTCAAGCGGATGGCCTTGGCCCTGGATGGGCTGATCCGGACCGAGTATCCCGGCGATTACCTGCAGTTTGTCGAGATTTTCAGCTTTGCCAAACCCCGCGCCGCCAGCGAACTGGTGACGCTGATGCCCAAGATTCCGACCATTCACGATCCCGTCGTGCGGCTGCGGGTGGATATGAGCCGCCCCGAGACCAGCGAGGCGCTCATCCCGCCGCACTTCACCAACATCCAGCGGGGCCTGCAACTCGCCCGCACCTTCTTGGCAGGGCGAGACACCCCGAATCGGCAAATCGTGTTGATCACCGATGGGCTACCCACGGCCCACTTTGAAGGCGAGCACCTGTTCTTGCTGTATCCGCCCGACCCCCGCACCGAAGAGGCCACCCTCCGCGAGGCCCAGCTCTGCGCCCGCGAGGGCATCACCATCAACATCTTCCTGCTGCCGAGCTGGAGCCAGAGCCGCGAAGACATCCAATTTGCCTATCGTGTGGCCGAGCAGACGCAGGGTCGGGTGTTTTTTGCCGCCGGCAAGGACCTCGACCGCTTCGTGCTGCACGACTATGTTCATCGCAAGAAGCGGATCGTCTCCTGACTGGCCATACGGCCGCGGACGATCCCTTGGTCATGTGAAACTCGTCTCGTGGGAACAGGTTCCGTGATGCGCCCGCCTCCGCCCTGGTCGCTGGATGCCCTCCGTGGCGAGGCCGAGGAACTCCGCGGGCGCATCAATCGCTTTCGCGAGTCGCTGGGGCGGTTCTTCGTGGCCAAGCAGGCCATCATCGACCTGATGGTCGTGGCCGCCGTGGCCCGCGAGCCGCTGTTGCTGGTCGGACCGCCGGGCACCGCCAAGAGCGACCTGGTCTTAAAGTTCCAAGATGCGCTCAACCTGAGTCAGGGCGACTACTTTGAATACATGCTGACCCGGTTTACCGAGCCGGGCGAGATCGTCGGGCCAATCGACATTCAGCAGCTCCGCGAGGGCCGCTACGTCCGCCGCGAGCAGGGCAAACTGCCGACTTGCCGGTTGGCCTTTCTCGACGAGATTTTCAAAAGCAACTCGGCGATTTTGAATATCCTGCTGACGATTATTAACGAGGGCAAGTTCTACCAGGATGGCCAGCCCCAGCCGGTGCGGCTTGAGGTGCTGTTTGCCGCGACCAACGACCTGCCCGAACACGGCGAGCTGGCGGCGCTCAAGGATCGTTTCGCCCTCAAGGTCGCCAGCCACAGCGTGCAGGACGAGCATTTCACGGCCCTCATCGATTGTGGCCTGGCCGCCGAGGTGCAACGCGGGCTGAATCAACGGCCCTGGTCCGAGGGGCACGCCACGCTGGACGATTTCGCCAAGGCCCACCACTACCTGACCTTGATGTTTGGGCAACGACACGCGGCCCCCACGGGCGATCCGTTGAGCGATCGCGAGGTGTTCTTTCCCGGCGAGGTGTTTCGGTTGTTCGAACGCCTGGCCAAGACCCTGGCCCGCGACGAGGGCATCGCCATCAGCGATCGCAAACTCGTCAAGTTGTATAAACTGCTGCGGGTGCGGGCGTGGCTGCTGGCCGGTGGCACGGTACGTCACGAAGACCTGGGCCTGCTGGCCTACCTGGGCGAGACGCCCGACGAGATGCAGCGCCTGGCTCAGGCCGTCCCCGACTTACTGGCCCTCGGCTGAAGCCGGCCAAAGTGAATGCCCAAACCGTCGGCCTGCTGCTTGCTGGATATGACTTCATAGAAAACTTGTGCCACGGGTGGCTTGTCCAGCGGTGTGTGGCCACGTCAGCCAGACCGTGCGAATTTAACTCTCTTCGGCGACTTTCGTTGCGATCGGCGAGTGGATGGAACCACGGATGTCACGGATAGTACGGATACCATGGTTGACGGCCCGTGACGCTGATCCGCGGCTCGATACGTGGAGCCAGCCTTGCTGGCGTCGGTTTCACCGGCGGCGGAGCACATAGACCACGTCTTCGGTCGTGCTGTCGACGGTGATGGGCTGGGTCAGGTCGTAGTCAAAGTCGTAGGTCTCGACCAGCTCGAAGCGGGGTTCCTTGGCCAGCAGGTTTTGCATCTGCCGCGCGGTGTAAGTGCGGAAGGTGATCGGCTCGACCAGCTCAAACGCCTTGGTCGGCGTGGTCACCCGGAAGGTCATCGTGAACCGCTCGAAGCGCTTCTTGGTATCCAGCTCGACGGTTTGCAATTCGCTGACCACTTGCAACCGACCGCGACGGGCGGTCCAGCTTTCGTAGCCCGAGGGATCGCCGCCGGTGGGAAACAGGTGCAAGCCCAGCAAGTACAACCCGCCGGGGGCCAGGGCGTCGGCCATGGCATGCAGATGATTCTCGGCTTGTTGGGCGGTGAGCAAATGCCGGAAGGTGTTGATCAGATTGAAGGCCAGATCGGCGGGCTGATCCAATTGAAACTGGGTCATGTCGCCGACTTGCGCGGCCGGAGCCAGGCCTTTTTTGGTCATCCGCTCGTTACAAAACTCGACCGCGGCGGGATTCAAGTCCAATCCGGCGACCTCGTGCCCGGCGGCGGCCAGCCGCCAGAGCAATCGTCCCGTCCCGCAGCCGGGTTCAAAAATCCGCCGCAACGGCGTTTGCGCATGTTGGGCGAAGGCATCCAGCAGAAAGTTGTATTCATCACGCCAATCGGCGCTGAAGACCAAATCGTAATACGTGGGATAGTCGTAGATGTGACCGTCAATTCGCTCCACCGAGCCGCACTCCCGCGTGTGATGTCTGAGGAACCGCCGTGCATCCCGCCCGCTGCCCTAAGGGCCCCACTGACCCGCTGTGCTGAACTGGCACGGCGGTTGATGCCCGATTTCACGAGCCCGACCCCGCGGCCTGGTCTTCTACCAGGTTCAAATAACTCTCGTAGCGGCGGGCGTCCAGCAGCATGTCGGCCACGGCGTCCTTGACGCCGCAGTCGGCTTCATGGGTATGGGTGCAATTCGGAAAGCGGCAAAGGTTAATGAATGGACGCATTTCAGGAAAGTACCCGGCCACCTCTTCGGGAATGACGTCCCACAGCTCGAACTGGCGGATGCCGGGCGTGTCCACCAGCCAGCCGCCACTGGCCAGGGGCAGCAGTTGGGCACTGGTCGTGGTGTGCCGGCCCTTCTCGTTCTCGCGTCTCACGTCGCTGACCCGCAGTTCTAACCCGGGCTCGATGGCGTTCAATAGCGAACTTTTGCCCACACCGCTTTGGCCGCTGACGGCGGTCTCGCGGCCTTGGCACCAGCGGCGCAATCGCTCAATGCCTTGCCCCGTCTTGGCGCTGACCAACAGCGTGCGATAGCCCACCTGGGCATAGCCGGCCAGCAGGGGCACCAGCGCCTCGGGGGCGACCAGGTCGACCTTGTTGATCAGCACGATCGGCTCGATCTCGCCGTGCTCGGCGCTGATGAGCATGCGATCGATCAGGTGCGGCTTGAGCGCGGGTTCGGCAGCGCTGGCCACCAGGAACACCTGATCGACATTAGCCACCATCACATGCTGCCGATTGCGGCTGGTGCGGCTCAGCACGCCGCGTCGCGGTTCGATGCGTTCGATCATCGCCTCGCTTTCGCTAGCCGGACGCAACCATACCTGATCGCCCGTCACGACGCTGGCGCGACCGTCGTTGGTCAGGCTTTTCAGCAGCCGGCGGGTGCGGCAGTCGTAGCGGCGACCGTCGGCGGCGTCGACTTCGCATCGCAGGCCCACCGCCCGCAGCACCCGACCGGGAATCCAACTGGGCTCCACCGCGGGCATGGCGGAGGGGGCGTCGGCGTCGTCGGCGGTGATGATGGTCCGCTTGCGGGTCAGATCGCCCTTGCCGCTGACCCGCTCGGAGGCCGGCGCATTGTCGTTGTCGGCCGTGTCGTCATACGACCGGGTCAGGTCGTTGGCCCGCGTTCGCGATTGCCGGTTCTTGCGGAACTCGACGCGGACTTTCCGCCCGGCTTTCCGTCGGGCATTCATGAGCAGCGGATCATCGGTGTTTTTGGGGGTTCGAGAGAGAGATTGCGGTCCGCGAGGCGGAACCAAGGGCATCGGTCGGTTGGGGCCTCTGTGATCCGAGTTCCCCTCGATCCAGGGAGCCGGTGCCGTGGGCCACACGGCCGGGTTCAGCGATTTGGCTATTCTAGCCGAGGTTTCGGGGGTTGGGCACTCGTCGGCGGTGTGGAATACTGAGCCTTCCCGACAGCCCGCCGACCGCGGGAGAATGGATGGATGCTCGCCGAACGTGCGAAACGGCTGTCGGAACCATCTCGACTCCGCCCGCGGGTTCCGTTGGAAGTCGCCTTCGAATGACTACTTTTGCGGGGACAGGTAGGCGATGAGCTTGGCCCACAATGTGGCGTTCTCGCGGACCGCATGGCGGGAGGCCGGCCACCGCTACTACGGCTACAGCTTCTCGCTGCGGCAGCGATTCAACGCCCGCATCCGTCGGATCAGCATCGATGCCAAGTTCACCTGCCCCAATGTCGACGGCACGGTGGCCACCGGGGGCTGCGTGTTCTGCGACAACCGCAGTTTCAGCCCCAGTCGGCGGTTGGGAAAGCGGATGGTGACGGCACAGCTTGATGTGTCGATTGCCAAGCTGCGGCGGAAGTACCCGGCCGACGGCTTTCTTGCTTATTTCCAACCGGGCACCAATACCTACGCCCCGGTCGATCGGCTTGAGGAGCTGTACGCCGAGGCCCTCGCACACCCCGAAGTGGTGGGGCTGGTGATTGGCACCCGCCCCGACTGCGTGCCCGACGACGTGCTGGATTTGCTGGAACGCCTGGCCAGCCAACACCTTGTGGCCGTCGAGTACGGCGTGCAGACGATCCACAACGCCTCGCTGGATTGGATGAACCGCGGCCATCACTACGAGGTTTTCCCAGACTGCATGCGGCGGTCGGAGGGCCGGGGATTCGAGATCGGTGTGCATCTGATTCTTGGCCTGCCGGGCGAAAGCTGGGCCGACATGATGGCCTCGGTCGAGGAGATGAGCCGGTACCCGATCGACTCGATCAAGATCCACAACTTGTATGCGGTCAAGAACACCCCACTGGCCCGATGGGTCGAGCAGGGGGAAGTCGCCATGCTGGATCGGGCCACCTATGTGTCGACGTTGGTCGATGCCCTGGAACGACTCCCCCCGACCGTGGTGGTCGAGCGGATCAGCGGCGAGGCTCCGCCCGAGTTTCTGGTCGCCCCGCAATGGTGTCTGGACAAGCAGGCGATTCGTCGGGCGATTGACGCCGAGTTAGAAAGCCGCGACGTCTATCAAGGCCAGCGTTTTTTGTCGCAGGGATGAAGTCGGAATCCCCTCCGGCTACAGTTCTGAACAAGTCGGACCCGTTTCGCTCGCGGGCCCCAAGCGGCTAGCGGGCGGCTCCCCTGGCAACAGATGAAGGCACGATGTCTGAGTATTTGGTGGGTGGTCGGATCGGGATGGTGGCCTGCGTGGCCGTGGTGTTGGCGCTGACCGGTTGCAACATGCAGCCGACCCTGCCGACCTATCCGCCCGACGCGGAAAAGGTCTACCGTGGCGTACCGGGGGCCGAGGCCAATCCCGAATTCATGCCGCAGCCCGAAAACAAGCTGACCTACGGCGGCCCCTTCATGGTGCAACTGGCCAGCGAGCCGGTCGAGGTGCCCTGGAACCTGGAGACCGTCGCCGAGCGGCCCAGCGATGACGACCAGGAAGAGAATGGCGAAGCCCCCGAGAATGGCGACGCCCCGGGTGCGACCGATCCGCCGGCGGACACCGCCGCCGAAGAGGGCGAAGCCCCGGCCGATCAGCAAGAATAGGCCATGACCCACGGCCCAGGGCGATCGGGCCCAGGGGCCTTGGGGGCTTGCTCTCGACACATTGAATCCCCTTGCG
The DNA here is from genome assembly GCA_050486385.1 of Planctomycetales bacterium. Taxonomy (GTDB): domain Bacteria; phylum Planctomycetota; class Planctomycetia; order Pirellulales; family Pb10988; genus JBJHDE01. The sequence continues at coordinate 8,519 of JBJHDE010000112.1, forward strand.
TGGGCCGCTCTGGCTGGCGGAGCCCATGGAAGGGGATTTGCCGTTGGGTGGACGTTTGGTCAGATCCTGCCCGACCCACCGAGATGACGTGGGTATTTTCCACTAAGAAAGTTGTTGCAACTGGGGCACCAACACCCCACAATAAATCCTCGATGAAGGGGTGGGGAACTCCCAATAGGTTTGCCCCCCGCCCCCTCGATCGCAGCTTCTCTGAAAAACAGTCGTTCGACGTAGGTGGTCGCGGGGGCTGAGGCTCTCACGCAATCTGGTGGGGTCCTCCAGGCTGAGCCGATCCCGGGAGAGTTTGATGAGTTCCGTGACATCGGCGACAACCTTGTGGGATGCGCTGCGTCGCAGCCGGTTGCTGACACCGGACATGCTGACCCAGGCCCGCGATTGGCTCAAAGCGGGCACGAGCCCCCCGGAAGTCCTTGAACGATTGGCCCAGTGCCATGCGATCACGCCTTGGCAAAGCGACGAGTTGGCCGCGGGACGGCATCGCTTTTTCTTGGGCCACTACAAATTGTTGGACCGACTGGCCACTGGCGGCCGGGGGCTGATTTACAAGGCCATTCAGGAGTCGGTCGGGCGGCCGGTCGTGCTCAAGGTGTTGGCACGAGAATACACCTCGCATCCCGATGCCGTGGCGCGGTTCCGCCAGGAGGTTCGGGCCGTCGCCCGCCTGGACCATCCCAACATTGTGCGGGCTTACGATGCCTGCACTGAAGGGCGCCTGCTGTACCTGGTGCTGGAATACGTGCCGGGACAGGATCTGAGCCACTGGCTGTATGCCGAAGGGGCCTTGCCCATCGATTGGACCTGCCGTGTGGGCTGTCAGGTGGCCGACGCCTTGGAGCATGCTCACCAGGCCGGCCTGGTGCATCGCGACGTCAAGCCGGGCAACGTGATGGTCGTGGCCGACACCACCCGCGATATGCCCCACGTCAAGCTGCTGGACTTGGGGTTCGTTCGGTGGTTGGATGCGACGAACGCCGCCAACCGCATCACCCAAGTTGGGCAGGTGTTCGGCACGCCCGACTACATGTCCCCCGAACAAATCGAGAACACCGCCGACACCGACGCCCGCAGCGATATCTACTCGTTGGGCTGCACGCTGTTTCGGGCGTTGACCAATCGCTCGCCGTTTCCCGGCGAGAACTCGGTGCAGAAACTGCTTGCCCGGCTGGATGATCCGCCACCGCGGCTGCGGCAGATCCGGCCCGAAGCGCCGGCCGAGTTGGAGGAAGTTCTGTTGCGGATGATGGCCCCTCGCCCGCAGGACCGCTATGCCACCGCTCGCGAGGCGGCCGCGGCCCTGGAGCCGTTTGCGATGGGGAGCATCGACGACGTGCTGGGGGTTCCACCGGGCGAGACCGAGAGCGATGAGGAGTCGGTGCTGGATACCAAGCTCGATTGGCCAGCGCCTGGCATGGAGACGATCTCGGTGCCGCATCCGTCGCTGGCCAACCTGCAAAACGGGCAGTCCGACGTGTCCACCATGGATGGCCGATCACCGGTTCCGGCCACCGGCAGCGAAGTCACCGATGCCCAGTTCTCGCCCAACGATGCGGGCGACGCGCTGGTCGCGGCCACGACGGTGGTCCGCCGCGAGGGCTCGGGCATGACTGTTTCGCGGCGCTCGCCGGGGCGATTGGCCGGCGGTTTGCTGCTGGGTGCCCTGTTGGGGGCCGCCGTGGGGGGAGGATTGGGCGGGTTGGCGTCCTGGGGCCTGGCGGCCTTGGGGACGTTCATGCCGGCTTGGGCCATCTCGGACTGTGCCGTGTTGGGTGCGGTCTTGGGCGGCGTGTTTCTAGCCCGGCTTGTGGAGCCTGATGGGACGACCGGATAGAGTGTGACGCCTGCTAGAAGCAAACAAGCGTAGACTTGCTCCCCGTCTTGGTGATCGAAGTGCCTTTCTGGCCCAATGTTCGCAAGAAATTGTCAACTCGATCGTAGACTCTGGCGTGTCGGGATCGCACAATGAGTGGCGGCGAGTTCTTCGCCGCGATGCACCGCCCGCGTCTGAGTCGCGGTGGCTGTGGAATCCACAAATCTTGAATGACTCCGTGTTGAGTCGGCCGTTCGTGCCGCTGTTGGGGTGTACTAACCCCTGCTGGCTCATCTGAGATGTGCTCTGTCGTCAATGGATCGTGTCTATGAGTCACTATTCGTTCCCTCCGTTAAATAGTTCGGAGACCGAACCTGGCTCCAGCCTGGACGCTCATTCGCAATCGGGCTGCGAGACCGCCGCCGTGCTGCCTGCGCGACGGTCGGATCCGGATGTGATCGTCAATCGGCTCACCGGCCAGGAGATCACCCGGATTGCGCGGACTCGTCGCAAGCAGGCACGGTTGATTGGCTGCGATCTCCGCGATGGCGATTTGACGGGGGCCAGTCTTGAGAAGGGCTTTCTCACACGGGCCCAGCTTGCCGGAGCTTGGCTCCGCGAGGCCCAGCTCACGGAGGCCCACCTGGTCGAGGCCAATTTGCGGGGGGCCGACCTGACCGGCGCGGTGTTGCTGGGGGCCGACATGCAGTTTGCCGACCTGGGCGGGGCGATTCTGCTGGCGGCCGATCTGTCGCACTGCGATCTTTCGGGGGCCAACCTCCGCGGGGCCGATCTGACCGACGCGGTGCTCAACGAAACGGTGCTCGAAGGGGCCGAGTTCGATCGGCAGACACGCTGGCCCGAGGGCTATCGCGATGGCCGCCGGCATGGCATGTGGACCAGTTGGTACGACGATGGCCATAAGGCCGTGGAAGGCGAGTTCTTCGACGGACAGAAAATCGGCCTG